>NZ_SUKD01000017.1:0-61633 GCF_013357275.1 Pseudomonas sp. BMW13
CTTCATCGCTGAAGTGGCGCGCATTCTACAACCCACAGAACGCGCGTCAAGCTTAAATTGCACTTTTATTACTCGGCCGCCTCCAGCGCTTCGCGCAGGCCGCTGCGCCGCTCGACACGGCGTAGCACCGCCTGCTCGAAAATACCGCCACGGCTTTCAATCAGGCTGAACCAGCGCCGGGCACGGGTGATGCCGGTGTACACCAGTTCCTTGGTCAGCACCGGGTTGAGCGCATCCGGCATGAGCAGCGCGCAATGCTCGAACTCCGAGCCCTGCGACTTGTGCACGGTCATGGCGAACACGGTCTCCACGCTGCTCAGTCGACTGGGCAATATATGGCGCAGCTCGCCACTGCCATCGTTGCGCGGGAAGACCACGCGCAGTACCTGGCGCCCCAGCTCATCATCCGGCAGGTTCAGTGCAATGCCGATGTCGCCATTCATCAGGCCCAGGCTGTAGTCGTTGCGCGTCACCAGCACCGGCCGCCCCTCGTACCAGCCGTGGTCGGCAGCCAGCAGACCGACTCGCAGCAGGGCCCGGGCGATGCGCAGATTCATTTCCTCGACGCCCCAGTTTCCCTTGCGCACCGCGCAGAGCAGCTGGAAACGGTCGAATGCACCCAGTACCGCCCTGGCCCAGCTTTCCCACTGCGGCGAGGGGGCGTCAGTGGCCGGGCGCTGCCCATGCAACACATCTAGATAGTGCCTGTAGCCCTGTGCCAGGCCAGCGACGCCATCGAGCATGAAGCGCTCCAGGGCAGCATCCTGCTCGCCAGCCAGTTTCAGCCGCTGCAGATCGTCATGCCCCGCCTCCAGCACGCCCCTGGCACGGCTCGCGTCACCGGCGTTGACCGCCAGTGCCAGCTGGCCGATGCCGGAGTCGCTACCGAAGCGCCTGGAATGACGCAGCATGACGATATGCTGCGCCAGCGCCTGCTGCCCCTCGACCAGCGACGCATCATTCAGTTGCTCTCCCGTGCGCGCCTGCAACCAGGCCAGGGTCTGCGCGCTGTAGCCGCCCTGCTCGGCATCTCGGCAGAGATCGCCCAGCACGGCCCCCGCCTCCACCGAGGCCAGCTGGTCCTTGTCTCCCAGAAGAATCAGTCGCGCATGCAGCGGCAGCGCATCGAGCAGGTTGGCCATCATTTCCAGGTCGATCATCGAGGCTTCGTCCACCACCAGCACGTCCAGCGGCAACGGGTTGCTCGCGTCGTGGCGGAAATGACGACTGTCCGGCAGGCTACCCAGCAGGCGATGCAGGGTCGTCACCGTGGTCGGGATCTGTTGCTTGATGGCGTCATCCAGCGGCAGCGACGCCACCTGACCACCGATGGACTCGGTCAGCCGTGCCGCAGCCTTGCCGGTCGGCGCCGCCAGGCTCAGGCGCAGCGCAGCACCCTCGGCCACCGCAGCCTCCTGCAGCAGGGCCAGCAGGCGCACGACAGTGGTCGTCTTGCCAGTCCCCGGGCCGCCGGTGATCAGGGTGAAGCGTCCGCATGCAGCCAGGGCGCAGGCCAGCTTCTGCCAGTCGGCCTGACGCTCACCGGCCACCTGCAAGGGTTCCGGGAACAACCGGGCCAGGCGCTCGGCCAGCCGCTCCGGCTCTTGCGCCGTGGCCTGCAGGCGCTTGCGGATATGCGCGGCGACACTTTGCTCGTAGTCCCAGTAGCGCCGCAGGTACAGGCAGGTCCCCCGCAACACCAGTGGCGCCGCCAGCTCCGGCGCCAGCAGCGCGCTGGCCCGGCAGGCATTCAGCCACTGCTCCAGGCTCACCGTCTGCAGCACCTGCGACGGCAACGCCAGCCCCTGTTCGGCCTCCTCGCCCTCCGGCGGCAGCGAGAGTGCGAAGTCCGGATCATTCAGGGTGACCGCCAGGTCCAGGCACACGTGCCCCTGGCCCAGCTGATGGCTGGCCAGCGCGGTGGCCAGCAACATGAGCGGCGAAGCCGTTTCATCCAGCCCGGCGAAGAACTGCGCCAGTGAACGGTCCAGTTCGCGCAGCCAGCCCTGCTCGCTCCAGCGGGCCAGCATCTCGAAGAGCGCCTCCCGCGTCTGCAATACCGCACTCATGCCGGCACCTCCCCGGCACCGCCGACAAAGAGCGCGTCGAGCTGCTCGATCAGTGCCCGTGGCGGACGGGCCAGGTACTGCCCGTTGTGCGGCGAGCGCAGAAACAGATAGAGGGCGCCGCCCAGATGCTGGTCATAGTCGTAGTCGGCCAGCCGCAAACGCAGCTGCCGGTGCAGGGCGAGCACATAAAGCACGTACTGCAGGTCGTAACGGTGATTGGCCACCGCCTCGGCCATCGCCTCGGTGGTGTACGCGCTGTCGTCAGCGCCCAGCCAGTTGGATTTGTAATCGAGCACGTAATAACGCCCCTGATACTCGAACGCCAGGTCGATGAATCCCTTGAACATGCCATTGAGCGTGTCGGCCCGCAGCGGCTGACGGGCCAGGCCGGGCAGCTCGAAGCGCTGCACCAGCGCATCGAGGCGTCGCACATCGACCTGGCGCGCCTCGAACCAGAACTCCAGCTCCGACTGGTAGTCATCCAGCTGCGCCAGGCTGGCCACGCTGCCTTCGGCCAGGCGCAAGGGCTGCGCCAGCAGTTGCGCCAGCCAGTGCTGCAACGGCTCGATCCAGCCCTGCATGCCCCGTCGCTGGCAACGCCGGGCCAGCAGATCACGCATGACCTCGGGCTGCTCGAGGCAGTGCGCGAACCCTTCGCTGGCGGCCAGCTCGAGCAATCCGTGGAGGAAGGTGCCTGGGCTGGGCCCACGCGGGAAGCGGTGCAAGCCCTGCGCAGACACCGGCATGCCGGGCTGCTCCAGCACCGCGCCTTCATCATCCGTGGCGTTCTGGATGGCCGCGCTGTCCGGCGCCGCATCTTCGTGACGCTGGGCGCTGCGCTGCTCGCCCTCGTCCAGGCGCAGTGCACTGTACGAGGCGATCCACCAGTGCTCGGCCGCACGTCGCACCGGCGTTCGCCATTGCGCCTCGAAGGCAGCAGCTGATTGTGGCTGATAGCGCCTGTCGCTCACTTCGGGCGGCGCCTGCAGACGAGTGCCGGCAGCGCTGCCGAAGGCGCGCAACCAGCCCTCGAGATCGGCGCTTTGCGTCAGCGCCTCACCACCGCCCAGCAGATAGCCGAGTGCGGACTGGTGTAGCCGCGACTTCTTGGCGTTGCCGATCTTCAGATCCGCCACACCCAGCCAGCAGGCATGCCGCGCGCGGGTCAGCGCCACGTAGAGCAGGCGCAGGTCCTCGCCCAGACGCTCTCGCTCGGCACGCTCGAAGGCCTCCTCGTCCGCCTTGAGCAGCACGCGGCGGCGTTCGCCGTCCTGTACCAGCAGCGGTTTCTTCTCATCCAGCGGACGGAAGCCGCAGATGAATGGCAGGAATACCAGGGGATACTCCAGGCCCTTCGATTTGTGGATGGTCACCACCCGCACCAGGGCCTCATCGCTTTCCAGGCGCAAGACCTGCTCGTCAGCGCCCTGCCCCTCCCCGGCCAGCAGCTCGCCGAGGTGGCGGATCAGCGCCTGCTCGCCGTCCAGTTCGCTGGAGGCCTGTTGCAACAGCTCGGCCAGGTGCAGCAGGTTGGTCAGCACCCGCTCGCCATCGTCCTGCCCCATCAGGCGTTGCGGCAGGCTGAAGTCCTGCAGCAGCAGGCGCAGCATCGGCAGCACGCCCTGGCGCTGCCAGCACTGGCGATAGCCACGAAACTGCATGACGCGACGCTCCCAGCTGCGCTCATCGAGGTTGAGGCACTCCAGTTCGCTCAGTGGCAAGCCCAGCGTGGCGCTGGCCAGAGCCGCGCGCAGCGGGCGGTCCTGATCCGGCTCGGCGCAGGCGCGCAACCACAGCAGCAGGTCACGCGCCTCCTGGGCGGCGAATACCGAATCCTTGTCCGACAGGTAAACGCTGCGCACCCCACGCGCGCCCAGCTCACGGCGAATCGCCTGCGCCTCGCTGAAGTCACGCACCAGCACGGCGATGTCACTGGGCTGCAGCGCGCTCAATTCACCGCCGCGCAGGAAGCCGGCCTGCTGCTTCTGCCCCTGGTCGAGCAGCGCGACGATCTCGCTGGCGGCGGCACCCGCCAGCGCCTCCACGTAGGCCTTCTTCGACAGCGGCTCATCCGTGCTCAGGTGCCACAGTGTCAGCGCCGGCTGCTCCTGGCCCTGGACCGTCCAGCATTCCTTGCGGCCCTGCGCACCGACCTCGATGAACGGCAGATCATCGCGCAGCAGGAAGGCGCCGGCGCCGGTCTCCCGTCGCTCCGCTGCCAGGAACAGCGCATTGACCGCATCGACCATGGCCTGGCTGGAGCGGAAGTTGGTTTCCAGGTTGTAGTGGCGCCCATGAGTCGCGCGGCGTGCGCGCAGGTAGGTGTGAATGTCGGCGCCGCGGAAGGAATAGATGGCCTGCTTGGGGTCACCGATCATGAACAGCCCGCAGTCCTCGCGGTTGGCCTCGACCTGGTAGAGGGTGTCGAAGATGCGGTACTGCAGCGGATCGGTGTCCTGGAACTCGTCGATCATCGCGACCGGGAACTGGCGGCGGATGACCTCGGCCAGGCGCGGCCCGTTCTCGCCCTGCAAGGCGACATCGAGGCGGGTGAGCATGTCGTCGAAGCCCATCTCGGCGCGCTGGCGTTTCTCCCAGTCGAAACGCGCGTGCACCCAGGCGGCGGCATGACGCAACGCCGCCTCGCCCGGATCGCTCAGTGCGCCCAGGCGCGCCTCCAGCTCAGCCATGGCCAGCAGTGCCGGATGCTGCGGCGCCTCGCCCTTCCAGGCTTCCGCCAGGCCATCGGGCGTCAGGCGCTTGAAGCCGGTTCCCAGATCGACCACGGCCTCCTCGCCGCTCGCCCACTCCCGCAGCTTGTGCAGCCACGGGTTGTAGTAGCGCGCCTGGATCTTGCGCGCGTCCACCTGTTTGTCGGCGACGGCCTGGTCGAGCAGCAGCTGCAGCTCTTCGATCCATTTCGGCCAGGGTGCCTTCAGCGCCGCCAGCTCGACTTCGCGGGCACTCAATACCTGGTCGAGCAAGGCGCCGAGCGTTTGCGGGGAAACCTCGGCCGCCTCCCCGAGCAGCGGACGCAGGCGCACGCCAAGCCCGTCCGGCGTGCCCCACTGCTGTGCGACCCAGTTCAGTGCCGCGCCCTGCAGGGGGTAGCAATGCTGCCGCCAGTAGTCGCGCACGACCTCGGCCAGCAGCTCGCTGTGATCGGTCTCCAGAGTCTGGCTGAACAGGCTGCCGCTGTCGAAGGCATGCTCACGCAGCATGCGCTGGCACCAGCCATGAATGGTGGAGACGGCCGCCTCATCCATCCACTGCGCGGCCAGCTCCAGGCGCCGGGCGCAATCGGGCCACTGGGCGACGTCGAAGTCATCGCGCAGCGTCGCCAGCAAGGCATCGCCCTGGCCATCACCGCGAAACACACTCGCCGCCTCCACCAGGCGGGCACGGATGCGGTCACGCAGCTCACGGGTGGCGGCGTCGGTGAAGGTCACCACCAGGATCTGCGGCGGCAGCAAGGGTTCGGCGAACGCCGCGTCACCGCCATGACGGAGGATCAGCCGCAGGTACAGGGCGGAAATGGTGTAGGTCTTGCCCGTGCCGGCACTGGCCTCGATCAGGCGACTGCCGTGCAGCGGAAAGCGCAAGGCCAGCGGACGTTGAACGGCGCTCATGGCTGCACCTCCTCGAGCGCGCGCGGGGCACTGTCGAGCAGAGGCCGGTACAGGCGCTCGCTCCACTCGGCAAACGCGCCATCGGCCGTCAGGCCAGTGAAGTCGGGGAACTGCCGCGTCAGACTGGCGCTGCCCGCCACCTCACCGGTCATGTTGAATCCCCCCTCGTACAGCGCACGCGCCTTGTCCTCGTTGCCGTCATGCAGCCAGGCCAGCGAGGTTTTCAGAGCGACCGGCAGCGGCGCGCGCATGCCCTCGCCCCAGCCCTGCAGCCAGGCCGTGAGGATCTCGCGAGCCTGCTCGACAGGTACAGGGTCGAAGGCCAGCGAGCGGTCTTCCCCGACGAGCAAGGTGGTCAGCGGCAACTTGCAGGCCGCCGCGATCACGTGCAGCACATAAGGCCGCAGCAGGCGGTGCCACTTCCACGCGCCTTCCTTGGCCAGCGCCCCCGGTACTGCCTGCAGGCTGGACAGGGCGCCGTCAGCATTGCGGCGCAGACCGTTCAACCAGCCGTCCAGCAGCACATCGGCCTGAACGAAATGCAGCGGCAAGGGCGACTCGAGGGCATGCGGCCAGCGTTCAGCCAGCGCGCGATATCGCAGAACCTGCGCAGGCAGTGGCGCCAGGAGCGCCTGCCGGTATTGCTCGCCAAAGCCTGCCAGCGGCAACACCCCGCTGCGGCGCAAGCGCTCGGCCGCGACCATCAGTGCCGCCTCGGGTGCCTCCTCCTCGGCCAGCAGCGCCGCCTTGAGCAGGCGCTCCTGCAACTGGTAGCGCTGCAGGCCGTCCAGGGCGAAGGGTTCGGTGTCCAGCTGACGCTGGGCCTGTTCATCCAGGTGCACCTTGAGCCGGCGCGTGAAGAAGCATTTGACCGGGTCGCGCAGGAAGCTCTGCAACAGCTCGGGCGTGAGCGTGCCGCCCTCCTCCCAGGCCGGCAGCGCATCAGCGCCTTGCGCCTCCGGCAGCTGGCCATGCAGCGCCGCCCATTCATGGGCATAGCTATAGAGCGACGCATCGCCGGCGAAGTAGCGACGACTGAAGGGCTGCAAGGGATGCTCGGTGGTCAGCGCGTGCAGCAGATCGCCACCGTCCTCCAGGCGCCAGGCGCTGGCCAGGTGATCACGCAACTGGCCGATCAGCACCGAGGGCGGCCGCTCGCTGTTGTCACGCACGCTGCGCCCCACCCAGCTTATATAGAGGTGGTCACGCGCGGCGAGGAGCGCCTCCAGCAACAGATAGCGATCGTCCTCACGCCGGGAGCGGTCGCCAGGGCGGTAGTCGCCGGCCATCAGATCGAAGTCCAGCGGCGTCTGGCTGCGCGGGTAGTCGCCGTCGTTCATGCCCAGCAGGCAGACATGCCGAAACGGAATCGCGCGCATCGGCATCAGCGTGCAGAAGTTCACCGCGCCGGCAAGGAAGCGCTGGCTCAGCCGCCCCTGGTCCAGCCCGGCGAGCCAGGCTTCGCGCACCACCGCCAACGGCAGTGGCTCTTCCAGCGCGGCGCCTTCGCAGAGCTCGAGCCAGGTGTCCAGCGCCTCCAGCAACTGATTGCGCAGCACCTCGTCGCGCTCGTCCTGGGGGAGGAAGAATGCCTCGAGCAGACTGCGCAAACGCTCGCCCCAGGCGCTTGGACTGGCCGGCTCGCGCAGGTTCTCCAGCAACGCGTCGAGCGCATCGAGCAGGCGGTTGAGGGGGCCGATCAGCGCGGCATCCAGCCCGCCGATCTCATCGAACGGCTCGATGTCGGCGTAGGCCTGGCCACGCCCGACCGCGTAACCCAGCAGCATGCGACGCAGGCCGAAACGCCAGGTGTTCTGCTCCAGGCCGTGGCCCACGCCAAGCGTCTCGCGCTGCGCGGCGTCCAGCCCCCATCGGATGCCAGCGCCCTCCAGCCAGCGGCGCAGGGTCGGCAGCGCTTCCTCGCTGATGGCGAAGCGCGCACGCAGCGCCGCCACATCCAGCAGGTCCAGCACCTCGCTGACGCTGAAGCGGCTCTCCGGCAAACGCAACAGGTGCTCCAGCGCGATCGCCATGGGCTCCTTGCCGCGCAGCCCCTGGTCGGCCAGGGTGAAGGGAATGAAACGCGGGTCGTCGCTGGCGAACTGGCCGAACACCGCCTGAATGTGCGGGGCGTAGGTGTTGACGTCGGGCACCATGACGATCACATCGCGCGGACGCAGGCTCGGGTCGCTGCTGAAGCGGTCCAGCAACTGGTCGTGCAGCACCTCGACCTCGCGCTGGGCACTGTGCGCGACGTGGAAACGCAACGACTGATCCTCTCCGGGCCGCAGCGCCGGCCAGATGCGCCGGCTTTCCTCGAGCGGGCGCAGATCGAGGATGTCGTTCTGCACCTGGCCCAGCAGGCCGTCTTGCGCAGCGGGGCTGAACAGGTCGATGCGCTCGAACTGCTCGCGGTAGCGCTGCGGCTCGTCGTACTGATCCAGCAGATTGATGTAGTCACGCCCCTGCTTGCCCCAGGCGGCCAGCAGCGGCTGGGCATGCTGGTGCATCTCCGCCTCGTCGAACAGGCCGATCTGCCCGGCGGGATTGCCCTTGCGCCGCTGGCGACGGTACTCGTGGCGCAGCAGGTCCTTGTCCTCGACGATATCGCCCCAGTGATGCTGACAGGGGTTGTGCACGAAGAGCATCACCTGGCTGAAGCGCGCCATGGCCGCCAGCGCCTCCAGCATCTGCGCGGGCAACGAGGAAATACCGAATACCGTGATGCGCCGGGGCAGGCCCGCTGGCCGGCTGTCCAGTTCCCCCAGGCGTGCGACGAAGCGCGGGTGCACCCCGGCGCGACTTTCGGCCAGGTGTTCCTGCCCGACATCCGCCAGCAGCGCACGCCACAATGCCGGTTGCCAGAGCGATGCGTCATCCAGAGGGCGCTCGC
Source organism: Pseudomonas sp. BMW13 (assembly GCF_013357275.1). Lineage (NCBI taxonomy): Bacteria > Pseudomonadati > Pseudomonadota > Gammaproteobacteria > Pseudomonadales > Pseudomonadaceae > Pseudomonas > Pseudomonas sp. BMW13. The sequence continues at coordinate 8,592 of NZ_SUKD01000017.1, forward strand.
CGCCCCGCGACGTGCGCAGACGATCCTGGCCGTTGGCCCAGTCTTCCAACCAGTCGGCGCGGTAGACCTGATACTGGTCGAACAGATCCGCCAGGCGCTCGGCCAACTGGTAGCGCTTGCGCAGATCCTGGTCATCGGCCAGAAAGCGCCGCAGCGGAGCGAACGCGTCGTCGCTCAGCAGCTGCGGCAACAGACGCATCAGGCGCCAGGTCAGCGGCGCCTTGTCCAGCGGCGACTGCTGGGGAATCGCATCACGCCCCAGCACGCTGCGATAGGCCTGCCAGAGAAAGCGCGCAGGCAGGTCGACATCCAGCGCCGCCGCGATCCCGCAGCCATCGCGTTCAGCCAGCGCCAGCTTGAGCCACTGCGCGATGCCGTTGCTCTGCACCAGCAGCACCTCATTCTCCAGCGGCCGCAGCGGATAGCGGCGCATCCACGCCACCGAGAGCGCACGCAGCTCTTCGAGGTGGTTACCGTGAATGACGATGAGGCCTGGCGACAGCTCCGGGCTGACGGACATCGACTAACTCCTGTCGAGAATCGAAGCGCAAGTTTGCCAGCATTTTCGGACAAGGTGCGCGATGACTGCAGGAGTCGCTCGGTGCGCCGCGCCTATGAGCGCTGACGCTTGCGTTGCTGCTTGACGCGATACATCTCGCCATCCGCCAGGATGATGGCTTCCTCGGCGCTGGTTTCGGCGGGCATCACGGCGGCGACCCCGACGCTCGCGCCCTGATAGTCGAGGGCTTCCACGCCTTCGCCCAACGGGTAGCGCCCGATCGTCGCGCGGCTCAGGCGCTCCTGCATCAGACTGGCGGCGCTACTCAGCTCCTGGTCCAGGGCCGCGCTGTCCGGCGATGCGCCCTGGGCGATGACGATGAACTCGTCACCGCCAACGCGGCCGACGCTGTCACTGTTGCGCAGGCTGCGCTTGAGCTGGTTGGCCACGCCCTGGAGAAAGTGGTCGCCGGCCTGGTGGCCATAGACGTCATTGATTAGCTTGAACCCGTCCAGGTCGATGACCCCGATCAGCACGTACCTGTTATCCCGCTGCGCCAGGGCATACAGATGCTCCAGGTCGCGCAGGATGGCGCGCCGATTGGCGAGGCCGGTGAGAGGGTCGGTCAGGGCAAGCGTGGCCAGCTCGGCGTTGGCGGCCTGGAGTTGCTCGACCAGCAGCTCGCGCTCTAGAAAGTAGCCCAGCAGCGTCGACAGCAAGCACAGCACCGGTTCGACCTTGGGCGAACAGGCGACCTGCTGCGAACTTGCCGCGCAGACCGTACCCAGCACATGGCCGGCCTGGGAACGGATGGGCGCACTCAGGTAGGTCTTTATCCCCAGCGCCTGGGCGGCGTCGGAATCACCCCAGCACTCTGAAACGTTGTCCGAGTACAGGCGATTCTCCTCCAGAGCCCGCTTGCACAGGGTGTCAGCCCAGGGCACCACGAGCCCTTCGGGGATGACCATCTGCCCGGTGTTGCGAACAATCTCGACCCGCTGAAAGCCCTCTTCAACGTTGATGGTCGTCAGGTAGGTCGACTCCATGCCCGTGAGCTGGCCGAGCAGCGCCAGCAGAGGGCGAGCCAACTGCTCCAGGGAGCGGGCCTGGGGAACGGTTTCCGACAGGAGGGATAGGATCTGGTCCATCTGGACGTACCAATAGCGAGGCCACAGAACCGTTGTCGATCAGGAAAGAGCTGCCCGAATGAAGCGCGTTTCCCTAGATGCCGACGATCACTGCTGACAGCCCACCGCTGCTGAGCCATTCCCTTAAGGTGGCATCACTCTAAGAATAGAGGGTCTTTGCCCAAGTCGCGCTTTTTTCAGAACACTCGGCGGAGCTTCAGGGCTGCGGACTGGCGCCGAGCCCTGAAACGCTACTGACTAGCCCCGGCTCAACCCGGTCAAGCGGGACGACAGCGCCTGCATGGCGCTACTGACCTCATCCAGCGCCTGGGCATCGCGAGCGTTCTCCTCGCTGATGCTGTGGATGCGCACCGCCAGTTCGTTGATCTCCTGAGTGACGTGGCTCTGCTGCTGCGCCGCCACGGCGATCTGCTGGGCGCGCTGGGAGATATCGTCGAAGCTCTGTACCGAACTGGAGAGCGCCGAGGCGGCGCCTTCGGCCTCGACCACTGCATGCTCCGTGCGCGCCTCCCCCGCCTGCATCGCCTGCACCGCCTGGCGTGACGCCTGCTGCAGCGCACTGATCATGGTGCCGATTTCATTGGCCGAGGACTGGGTCTTGCCCGCCAGGGTGCGCACCTCATCGGCCACCACCGCGAATCCACGGCCTTGCTCACCGGCACGCGCAGCCTCGATGGCCGCGTTCAGGGCCAGCAGATTGGTCTGCTCGGAGATGGCCTTGATCACATCCAGCACCGCCCCTACCTGCTGGCTGTCCTTCTCCAGCTGGCTGATCACCGAGGCTGCACCCGCCATTTCCGTGGACAGCGCCTTGATCGCCGCACTGTTGGACGCAACCTTCTGCTGCCCCTGCTGCACGACGACCAGCGAACTCTGCGCGGTATCGGCGCAGTCATTGGTGTTCTGCGCCACCTCCTGCGCGCTCGACGACATCTCGGTGATCGCGGCTGCCAACTGCGTGTTCTCCTGCCGCTGCTGTTCGGCACGCCCCGCCAGGGTGCTGCTCAGGCCACCCAGCTGCGCGGCCTCGGCCTGCAGGTGATCGGCCTCTTCGGCAATGCGCTGGAGCATGGTGCGCAACTGCCCGGCGTAGCGGTTGACCGCGTGGCGCAGTGCGCCGATTTCGTCTTCGCGCTCCACGCTCAACTCGACATCACGGCTGGCAGAGCCGCGCCCCAGCGAATCGATCTGCGCAGTGGTTTCCTCCAGCTGGCCGATCAACTTGCGCCCTGCCAGCCAGGCCAGTGCCAGCAGCACCGCCAGCAAGGGCAGCAGAAACAGCAGAATTTCCCAGGTCAGCGCATGGGCCAGGCCCGTGACCCGCTCCTGCGGCGTCGCCAGGCCGATGACCCAGCCGGTATCCGGCATCACGAACAGACTGACGCGACTGGCCTGGTTGAGCTGTTCATCCTGTTCCAGATCAATGTTGCGAATGCCCCCGGCGCTGCTGCCGCTCAACGCATCCTGAATCGGCTTGAGCCAATCGTGCTGCTGCGCCAGGTCGGCGAACTTGACCATCGCGCCACCCTTGCCGCCGGTCATGCCCGGAAAATGCAGTACGTTCCCGGCCTGATCGAGCGCGAAGGCATAGCCGTCGGTGACCTTGCCCTGCTCGGTCAGAAAGCGCGCCAGATCATCCAGCAACAGGTCCAGCGTGGCGACCCCGGCAAAGCGGCCACTCAGCTGGTATGGCACGCTACAGGTGACCATCGGCACCCCCGTCACCGCATCCTGATAGGCCTCCGACCAGAGGCACTGGCCGAGCTTGCTGCTACGGGCGCCGGTGTACCAGGCATCGTTGTGATAGCCAGGCCCGTCTGCCGCGTTGTAATCGTCCGAGTAGCTCAGGCGACCATCGGCCCCACGCGCCCAGAAGAAACTGCGGCGCTCGACGCCATCACTGAAGGCATTTGGCTCGGGCCAGACGCCACCACCGGCGATCGCCCGGTCCCCCTGATTGTCGATCAGATTGGGCAGGCTATCGCGATACAGCGCCTCCTCACGCGGCAGCACCTCGGCCAGATGCGCGAGGCTGGCCGTCACCCCCTCGATACGCGCCAGCTGCAACGCCAACTGGCGCACGATGGCGCTGCCGGTTTGCTCGATCAGCTCACCACTGGCCGCCACCACACGGGGTTGCCCACGCAAGGCCATCACCGAGAACACCGCCAGTGCGGTGAGAATCAGAAGCACGATGCAACCCAGGGTCAAGCGCTGGGACAGTCTAACGGGGACCAAAGCCATGCGATTACTCCTACTTGGGAGGGACACTACAAGGGGCTACCAGAACTGCTTACGAACGCTCCTAGTTCCACCAGCAGGATCAGTTGCTGCGATACTCCATCGCCTGTGCCATCTGCGTACAAGCGCCCTGGCCAGGATACCCGCGCCAGATGCCTACCCTGAGTTATAGATGAACAGGCGCGGCGTTACACCGTTTAGTCGGCGGGCAAGGCGTCGACTTGAGCGCAATCGCAAGGCGCCGGGAACAGAGCAAGCCCGCTTCCCGCCAGCAGCGCCCCCGTATTTGAAACCAGACCTGCCCGGACAAGGATGAACAGGATGCAGATCCGTGAACTGACCCGCGACGACCTCCCCAGCGCCAGCACCCTGTGCATGGACGCATTCATGCTGGCAGTTGCGCCCTCGCTGCCGCCCCAGGGCGTGGAGACCTTCAGCAAGCTGGCAGACGCAGCAGCGTTCGCCGAACGCATAGCCGGTGACAACCTCATGCTCGGCTGCCTGGAGGATGGCGTGCTGACGGGGCTGATCGAGCTCAAGGAAGGACGCCATGTGGCGATGCTGTTCGTGGCGCCGGATTGCCAGCGCAAAGGCATCGGCCGGCGCCTGATCGACGCGGCCATGGAACATGCCAGAGGCGACGTGCTGACGGTAAGAGCAGCGCTGTCTTCGGTGAAAGCTTACGAGCGCTATGGATTCATCCTGACCGGCGAAGTTGGCGAGTTCGCCGGGCTGATTTTCCAGCCCATGGAAAAGAGGCTGACCTCCATCCAGGCCGGGTCTGAACCGCTATTGCCGGCAAGCAGAGCTGCACACCGCGTATCCACGGCGAGTCGATTCGAGCTGATCAACGCTGGGCTATTCGGACACCTCGCCCCCGCCAGACAAGTCCGAATAGGCTGGGGCCAACGTAGTACCTAAACTATGGAAATAGGCTTACACACATGCGTCACTGAACTTCGGGCCATTCAGCTAAGCTGGAGCCTGGACTCGATAGGAGCACGCAATGTCTGCCAAGGAAGAGCAGCTACTGCAGCTACTGGGCCTGATGGCTCGCAGCATGACCCACATGACGGCCTCCCTGACGGCCATGGCCTTCGATCAGCTGCAGAGCCAGGACGCCACTGTGCAGAAGGCTGCCAAACGCATTATCGAACGCATGCAAGCCATCAACGAGGAGCTGGACCAGCAGTGGGAGCTGGTCGGTCAACTCACCGGCGAGCGCGACCAGGAACTGCTGGCCGAAGCCCTGGACTTTTCGCTATCGCCGGCACGCAAGGAAACGGTTGATTGAAGGCCCCGTCATAGCTCGCCGGCGAGGGCTGTCATCCTGCGCACCTCAGTGTCTGCTGCCAGCCAGAGGCTCGCTGACTCATTTCCCCTGCGTCTGAAGCGGCGTCGATCTGGATATCACCTAAAGCGCCAAGTAGCTTTCAGCGCGTCTTGCGCAGTTCAAAAGTCAAACAGCCCGGGACAGACCAAGCCCACCATGTCGATGAAATCAGTGCCTCGCCTACTCCTAAGGCCTGACTTGAAGGCCAGCGCAGGCGTCCTAATCACACCTGCCTTACAGAAAGATGCCACGCAATAGCCGCTGACCACACCCGCAAAGCCCAGCTGCAGTTCAATCGCTGGCTGGATCTGGACGAGCGCGAGAAGACCCCGGAGCGCCTGGTCGTAATGCTTGGCTTCGACTACTTCACCCTCCTCGACCTGCTGACCATCGCCCGCTCCCGCCGGCATATCGAGAAGTACTACGGCACCACCGAAACCGGCCGTTTCCCCACACGCCTGCCCCCGATCAACATCAAAGCTGACGTGGATGCTGCTGGGCAATTTCGCGCCATTCGCGAAATCAACCAAGAGATTCGCCGGCTCAACCTCGCCAGCTACGCGCCGCTGCGCTACGTCTTGCAGCACAAGCAAGCGGCTTACGACGCCAAATACAGCACCGAGATCCGCGGTGGCGAAAGCTTCTTCCGCCAGGCTGACCGCGAGGAGAGCCTGATCCACCTGCTGCGCATCAACGTACTCAAGCGCATGGAAAGCGCGGTGGCTCTGAACACAAGAGCCAGCCAATTTCCTTGTTGAGCCAATCTCAATTGGCAACCAATTGGCAACCAGAAAGCCATTTTCTCGGCGACGCCGAAAAATCAGCGGGCATAAAAAAATCCAACCACCGCTAAGTGGTTGGATTTTCTAGGTTTTTTTGGTCGGGACGGAGTGATTCGAACACTCGACCCCTTGCACCCCATAAGGGTAAAAGACCCTCCAGAGCAAACCACAGAAAACCGCAAAAACATCGTAACCCGTTGTTTCTATTCCAATAATGCCTTATTTTTGCTTCCACTGTCGTCTTGTAGCCTACGCCCGAATCCACGCACAAACGGTCACCAAACGGTCACCGGAAATTGCATCGAGACGGACGCTGAAATGGCAGACATCACAGACCGACAGATGAGCACTAAGCCCGGTCCTCGGGACATCTGGCTCAACGAATCCGCCCCCAAAGGGCACGGCCGCTTCATGGCCCGCATCAGGCCCAACGGCGAGCGCCTCTTCTACTACCGCTACACCGACTCAAACGGTGCCAGGGTACGCCTTCCGATCGGCTCCTATGACCGAGATGGCACCTCCGGCCTGACGCTCAAGGCTGCCCGTCAACGTGCCCGAGAGCTGACAGAGCTGTACCTGAGCGGAATTACGGACGTACGCGAGCATCTCGAAGCCGAAGAAGCTGCCCGCAAGGCAGTAAGAGATGCCGAAATCGCCAGGCTTGAAGCAGAAAAAGCAGCATCCGAAGCTGCATTAGCCCGCCAAGCGGCCCGCAAAACGGTAGCTGAGCTTTTCGACCATTGGGCACGGGTTGATCTGATCAACCGAAAGGACGGCGGTGCCGAGGTGCGCCGCATGTTCAATAAGGATGTGCTGCCTCTGATTGGTCACTTGGCCGTCGAGGACGTCAGAAAGGGGCACATCACAGAAGTAACAGACAAGCTTCTGGCCAGGGGTGTCAACCGCATGGCGAAGCAGATCTTCTCGCTGATGCGCCAGATGTTCCGTTTCGCGGTGGATCGCGACCTGATCGATAGCGACCCGACAGCCAGCATCCGAAAAGCAAAAATCGGCGGCAAGGATGTCGAGCGAGATCGCGTACTGAGCGAAGACGAGATCCGTGCGCTGGCGAAGCAAGTGCCATCTGCCGGCCTTTTGGTCACCTCACAAGCCGCCATCTGGATTGCCCTTTCAACATGCTGCCGTATCGGAGAGCTTCTGGCTGCACGATGGGAGCACGTCGACCTGAACAAGCGTACCTGGCTGATCCCGTCTGAGAACAGCAAGAACAAGAAGGCCCACCTGATAATGCTTTCGGAATTCACGGCGCAGAAGTTCCAGGAGCTGCGTGAGATCACAGGGTCCTCTCCTTGGTGCTATCCGAACACCGACGGTAGCGGACCAGTCTGCCCGAAGACGGTGACAAAGCAGATCGGCGACAGACAAAGAATGCCCGGCCAGAAAGTCATGAGCAATCGCAGCGCGATGGCCCACGCCCTCCTCCTACAAGGTGGCAAATGGACGCCGCATGACCTTAGGCGAACCGGGGCCACGCTCATGACGATGATGGGCGTCCTGCCGGAGGTAGCAGAGCGCTGCCTGAATCACACCGAAGAGAACAAGGTGAAGCGCATCTACCAGCGCCATAGCTACGCCCGTGAAATGTCAGACGCGTGGTTCCAGCTTGGCCATTACCTGAACGACCTGATTAACAACGAACCAAGTGCATCGAAACCATGAGAAAAGACCTATTAGCGCTACCTTGGCTGACAGCTGACCAGGCACTTGTCTTGCTGAACAGCATGCTTGGATACGAAATCGCCTACGAAGATTTGATCAGCCAGTGCCAATATCGTCACTGCGAGGCATACGCTCTCCTGGAAAACGTCGAGGGAGTCTCGTCTACCCCACTCCCTACAGGCGATACGGATTGGACCATGACTTGCTACGCATCAGGCCCACAGAAGGTGCTCAACCCGGAGGCTCTCACAGGTTCAAAGCGGGGTGTGAAGCTCTACCTTTCCGGAACAGTAGCAGTGAAGGAGGAAGACGAGCGCCGCAGGTACACGTCTATAGAGTGGGAGGCAGATGTTAATCTCGATAGTTGCGCAATCCGGTTTCAAACCTCGAGCATACAAGAGCTATATGAGCTGATTGCCAGCATGAACAAGCCTCTTGATGCCCGGGAAAGGAAAAGTCTGCACCGGGTAATTGCCGTACTGGCATCCATGAGCGGAGTAAACCTGGATAAGCCTTACGCTGCCTATGCCGCCATGGAGACTAAAGCAGCATCTCTGGGAATACTGCTCGGCTCCGATGATACGGTCGCCAAGCACCTTGAAGCTGCAGCCGAAACTGTAGGTCAATGACCCGGATAAGTCCTATTAGAATTTTGTCTGACTCTAATAGGACTTACGCCCCAATAAATAGCTTAGATTCGCGCCAGTTCATCCACAGAGAGCCAACAAGCTCAGGAGTATTGGCAATGATCAGCAACGCCCAAACAGCTCAGTCAGCCGTTAGTTATCCCCGCCGTTTCCTTCGCCTACCTCAGGTTGAGGAACTTACCGGCTTCAAGCGCTCACACATCTATAACCTGATGAAAGCGGGTACCTTCCCAGCCTCTGTGAAGCTCGGCTTACGCGCCGTGGCCTGGGACTCTCAGGCAATCGAACAGTGGCAAAAAGAACGGCTCGCAGCCGCTCAAATGCACACCAACTGAATCGATGCGACGCACGCAAGCCATGCACACATTGTACCGTTCACCCCAACCCAACAAGACACGCAGATACCGTCAAACCCCAGTAAACACTGGGGTTTTGATCGATCTGTACCTTAGCCATCAGAAGCTTGTAGTTATAGATAACTATCTATCTAGTTACTCGACTACTAAAGAACAGAAAGAAAGACTACTGAAGCTCAGAATCGAGATTTCTAACAACAGCCGGCACGCAGCAAAAATGTTCCAAACCCTCAAGCTTCCCAGATGGAGCCGGCTTCCGGAAGATCTGAGACTTGTCTTCAAATTGGCAGCCGTTGGCAGGATGAAAAACTCGTTCGCTGTTTCTTGCAATATGAGCCCCAGATCTGCTTCTCGCTCTCAAAAAGCATCTCGTGGAGCAGCTGACTATATTGGCCGAAAGCTTAGAGGCATCCCGTGTGTCTCACCTGAAATTGCAGCTGTTCTAGAGAGTGCAGATCATCGTAAAGGCTGCAATCCGGGACTGCACTTCCATGCAGCCATGTCAATTGAACCTGATCGCGTGCTAGCCCTGCGTGAATCCTTGCAGGTCATTTTCGCCTCTGATTATGTAGAAGTGGCTAGTAATCGAGCCGTTGATATCATACCTATTGAGCGACCCGGGGGTTGGGCTAGCTATTGCTGCAAAACACTCAGAATGGCTAATCGGATCAGCGGAAGCGCCGGGTTCGCGACCAACGCAGCAAGCCGGGCTGGTGAAGAGCTCTATGATGAAGTAATGCACTGGCTAAGAAGTCTCCCAAGTACTGAAACACTCAACGCTGGCCTTTCCGGCCTTTTCCGATCCATTATCAGGGCTCCCGATTGCCCTCAACTAATCCGGTTGATTGAGAAACATAGTGAGCACCTAAGAGAAATGCGGGAAAAGGACGGAAAAGAGAAGAAACTCTTCAAGAGATTGGCAAGGGAGAACCCGGATAAATTTAGGCTTGAACTGGTCGAAAAAATTCGTGCAGCATCGACAGCGCTTGGCACATCAAATAGAACGTCCGCAGAGCGCGTTATAAGCACGATTCCAGAAATATGCACCGGTGATACCCCCGAACCCTCAGAAACGCTTATAGAGCGCTACAGAGGGCTTCCCGGGGTCGGAGAATGGGCGAGCACCGAAGAGAGCTCTATGTGACAATGTCGTGATCAAGCTTGAGCAGGTTACGCCGGTTTCTGAAGCCGGCGTTCAAGCTACGTACAACGATATGTCGCCGTCAGCGACATGAAAGCCTGACGTGTCGCAAAAACTCAAAAATAGCGACACGTCGGCAAGACTGCAGTCAACCCCGACGTCTCCACGTCTTCAGTAGCAGCTGGCTTTAGAGTCCTAGGCCCATTGAGGTACCTTAAGAGCTACTCAAGGGGTGCTGATGTCTAGCAATCAAGCAAACTAAAGGTTATCGAAGTGCTGCCACAGACACTTAATGTGTGACACACAAGACCGCACACAGACAAGAAAGCTTTATGTCAAAGTCTTAGAAGCTGCGACTGAACCAGACCCTATTCGACTATAAAATAGCCACATCCCTCAGCACCTGCCTTACACAACCAACAGCGAGTTTAAATTTATTCAATTCAAGTTAATGAAATTTCTGTGTAAAAGTTAAGTGTAAGAATTCCTTACCCAGTGCAATGCCCCCTTTAACTCCACAAGCGCAACAAAACTAACCTTACACAGGCACGCCATCACCACAATCGCTCGATTGACTATAGGCCGATCCTCTCAGATGCCGCATTTACTGCCACGAGAAGCCTTAGCGGCATCGCGCGGGCAACCCAGACGCCGCTCGTCGGATTTTTCCATGCACGACTATAGCCACAACACTGCCCCGACTTTCAAACATAGCGCGGATATCCGCAAGAGCCACAACAAGTTACAGAAAAACAAATAACCAACCAGTTAGTTAACTCAGATACTAAGTAACTATTTACTCACTCCGACCGAGCTTTACAGATCCTTCCTCACCCCCCAAGCTAAATCCAATGAGACCTAAAGCAGGTATAGCCGATAGAAAATTCCGCTCTCTACAATCAATAACATGCTGAGCGATGAGCTCATCTGACACAGCTTCAGACAAGAATATAGCTTGCAATCGAACCACCAACGATCCGACGCCCCTTAAAAAGGGAGCTAGGGAGAACACCACGAATTTCAATGGCGAAAGCCAGGAGAGCAAGATGAAAACCATGGATATATCTGAAATCACTCCCCAGCTAAATTAAATAGTGAAGCTCATCAAACAGGGAGAGAGCGTACTGATAACCATAAACGGCACACCTTCTTTCAGAGCTATTCCCGCCAACAAAAAACGGATCGGCCTTCTAGCCGGCATGCCCCCAGTCCCTGACGACATAAAGACGCCTTTTGCCGAGGAAATTGAAGAAATGTTCTATGGCCCTAAAGATGATCCTCAACAATAACCTCTCTTCGAAGCCCCCGCATGGCGCAACTTCCATATGAGACCATAAGCCACCACAGCAACATACAAGCAACCAGTTTGATCCTCAGCAATTTATCTGCCTTCTACTTACCCACAAAAGAGGCTAGATCATTACGAGTCGACAACCAGCCCAAAAACATATCAATAATCCAGAGAACTCAGGCAAAGCCCCTGCTATCGCAAAATAGCCGCCATGCGGCCCCTTATAATTGCCGGACTGAGCTCTTCAAGAAAGGATTTTCAGATCATCCCTAGCGAAACACAATCACGCTTCGATTACATAGCTGCAGTCTATTTCAATAACCAACTATTACATGAAGAGGCGGTATGGATAAACGTTGCCAGGCATATCAGGTACGTTGGCTATTGTCCTCGCCAGTCTTTGTGAGTAGCGAATACTTACTGGCACTGGATCATAGAGCGCATCATTGTTCCAATCCATTTTTGTCAGAGCTAGAGCTTCGTGCGCAATTATTTCGAGTGCGCCTCTCCCTGCATGCCTAATCAGCTGGATTGGCTTTGGGATACTTTTCTTGCCTTGATAGTAGTCGCCACTACTAGATGCCCTCGGTGCGTTACCTGCTACCCAGACGAGTGCAGAGTTTCCCGAGCGAACAATCATCGTCCCGCGCGGAACAGGATAACCAGACGGTTTGGTCAACGGCTTCGGTCGACCAGACGGAATCAGCCAAACCCCTCTCCAACAAGACGCTGCACTGACTTCGATGCACTCAATCTCCGGCACGGCTGACAAAGCGTCGAACGCTCCCTCGATTTCCTCCGGCTTGAAAGCGGTAGTCTTATGGACAACTAACCTCTTGGGCAGGTTGCCACCGTTCCGACTTTGGTAAAGCTCCAAGCTCCTAGCAAGGACAGCACGCATGTCGTCGCGACTCAAAAAAGGGTTTCGGCGGGCTTCAGCAATATCTGCAACAGGATCTCGTGCCTCAAAGGCCACGAACTGCATTCCCCCCCCATCCATATCGAATACTTGCGAGCAACAAGTTACATAGTGGGCGTCGCGTTGATCGCCACGCAAAGCATAGGCAAGGCCGATATATGCTGTGTCAGTCGGCACCCCCTTCAACGGCGCCAACTTCCAAGGTGTTCCCCCTGCCTTTACGTACAGAGCAATTGCAAGACGCCATGCGAGCGATGCCTTGTAGTTGAACGAGAAAACCCGGTCATTAATTACCTGGGTAGGGATGTTGTACTTCGCCCCTAGCGCCTTGAGTGCGTCGTGAGCATCGAAATATTTGGTACGCGTCGCCGGAGCCCAGGAATCCGGGAAGTGCACCAACACTACATCGAACTCATTTCGCGCAGTGTCAAGTCGGCGAAGGGCCGCATCCATAGCTTGAAACAGGCGTGCTTGCAGCTCACCATCACCAGAGAGCTGGTTTAAGGAATCTGGCCATTTGATGTGCGCACCACCACGTGCAGACTCTAGCCTCACGCCAAATAGCGCCTCAAAACCAGGATATGGAGGAACGTATTCGGAGCGGTCACTGGGCTGGTATGAATTGCGAAGAGATGCCATTAGCTCGCCACGGCGTTTAAATGCACTCTCAGGACCTACGGTAGCAATCCGAATCTGTGAAGTGTATCCGCCAAAGGATCCCTTGGAGTACGGCCCAAAGTTGACGAGCCCTCTAAGCGGATGCACATCTACCTGCTCAGCATCGGAGGGTGAGAAGCAAAGCAAGGGCTCGTCTAACAAGGTAAACGGAGGAAGTTTTGATGCTTGCGCGGGACTAACCATTACTTGCTCCTATCGAAGTAAGAATGGTGATGACCAGGTCGACTCCAGCCAGTAACTCGCGATAGATTGAATACCGCGTCGACCCCAACACCGTCATTGAGAGCAAAGGCACTTACTGTTCCTTCCCGAGTTGTGGCGAGCAGCATCGCCCATGCTTCGATGATTGCCGCCCAATGTTTATTGTACTTCGGAGCCCAACGCTCCCTGCGCCAGTCACCAGCAGGATCTCCCCTTCGGAGCTCAAACGGCACTCCCAAGACGTCGTGCTCGGCGCCTGCTGGATTGGGTTGTACCGACTGCTCAGAACGTTCAGGCCTGGGGATATCCACGAAGGTGTATGGTTCAAAGCCACACCACCAGCGCCCCTCAATCAGCTCTAGCTTCAGAAAGACACCTTCATGGAAGGGGAAGCCCAGCTTTGGAACATTCCCTGTCAGGGAACTCGCATAAGCCGCACTAAGCTGGGCGAGATCTTGGGATCGCTGGAGAGCCCTCTCCGGATCCTCGCCCTCTCGCGGGGCGGTGACAACCAGTGAGTGGCCGGATCGCTTGAATCTTGGAATGAGGGGGCGATGACGCGATAGAGCTTTGACTAGCGCATCGTAGATGAGCCCATGCGCCCAGCTGTCCTTGGTAGGATCCAGAGCCACAAGTCCGGCAAGCTGCGGACCGAGAGGAGCAAGAGCAGCCAGCATCTCCTCATCCCTCCCAAATACTGCTAGCTCTCGGCCGTTCGCCGCCACGACCGCTTTACAGCGCCGCTCTCTCAGCAGCGCCCGAACAGCAGGGGACGTTGTGGCCTTAGAAAGGGTTATTCGACGAGCCGCCCTTGGCAGTGATTCGATAAGAAGTGCTGAAAGTCTGAGAACCGGAAACTGCTTTACCTCAACACTCGGCAAATTGACTGGGACCAAACGAGGAGACGCTCGACCCTGCATCACGTTATCCACCAACACCTGAGGAAGATCGATATGCTTGATGACCTCAGCAGCCAGCTCGTCAAACGTTTTGCACTCGACCACCGCAACATCCACACCTGCAAGATGTGCTTTCTCAAGGAACTGAGTAACTGCGGGAAGGAGCCGAGATGGTGATGACGTTACCCAGTACAGGCCGTTCGGAAAAGGGGCAGTCTCCTGCAGGACAGAGCTTAATGCCTCCATGACCGAGGCATCACGACCGCTGTAGCCAACGAATACCATACCAAAGCGCTTACTGGCCTCGACCAACACATGCCTCATGTGCTGATCCTGGCTTTCCAACTCCGAACCGGTGTTCTTAATGGCAGTGGACTGATAATCGCCATGCAGCTTCGCCACCAGTGGCCAGTCCGACTCACTCAAGCAGCGCATCGCGCGCTCACTTGAGTCAATGGCTGCAACCGTTGGCCGAACCTGGTCTGACGTCGGCAGAAGCATATTGGCGGATAGAGCAGACTCCTCAATTAGCGGATCGAAGTTTGTGGTGAACACGCAGTCCACCTTCCTGGCAGCAAGCAAACCTCCAAGTATCCGGTGCCCGAAACATGGTGTGCCTTTGGAGATGGCGTCGTCGATATATTGCCTTCGGTGCCTTGGCTGCGGATAGACAGCCTCGAATGCAGCTGCGTACTCAGTTGGGTCTCCATCGGGTGGCAGGAGGGAAGTTCTCCGAAAGAACTCATCAATCCGGTCAATCCAGACTTGGTCACCGGTATCGATTTCCCGTTTGGAAATGTTGTTCTCGCGACAGAATATCTGCGCCTTAAAGTCCCGAATCATTGCGTAGCCAGTTGGAATTCCTGAGGCAGCCGAAGCTCCAGCCCCAAGAAACCAAGCCACAAGATTCGGTCTCAACGCCAATGCGGTCGCGAAACTATTTGCCGAAATTATCTGAACTGTCTGCATCACAACTTAGCTCTTTCCCTGAAGCTCTGTCTTTGTACCTGCAAAAATAAGACTGATGAAACCAGTAGCATCTCCACATGATGGCTATTTAGCAATAGGAAACTCTTTAAACCATCCTCCCGCCTTAGCAATAACCGCTTTAAAGCACTTTTATAAATTCGGCGACGGCAACAACCTTACCCTCTTCCTCAGGCTCCAGCACTAAGGGCTCATATTCCGGATTAAGCGGCTTAAGCGTTATATGCTCGTGCTGCCACTCACCATCATCACTCGCAGTTTTTTGGCTGAAATAGACTTTCAAGGTGTACTCCCCGCCCGTCTCGGTATCGGCAACGCCTGCATGCCAGACAAGCAACTTCCGCCCCTGCCGACTACCCGCCGGCACGGGCCGGAACAGACAGTAACTACCGTCTGGCACCAAGGGCTCCATGGAACGACCGATCACCTGGGCCACAAACATGCCGGGCTCCGACTTTCCGTCTACCAACACGACCCAGTCTTCTGCATGCTCGGCCAACTCAAGTAGACCGCCCTGCTCTTTGCTCCAAGCACCAGCAGCGACCTGTAGGCCAACCAATGGAACGCAGCCCTGATAGGGTTCAAAGCCCGCGTCATTCGGGGTCACGGTTTTGAACGGCAATACCTTGCCACTGGATGTAGCCACCCCAACCATTGAGCTGCTTGCAGAATCAAACCAGTAATCACTAGCAGCAAGCTCCTTAGCCTTCGCCTTACCGATTACGGCTCGTGCAATGCGGCGCATGTGCTCACGCATCACCGTTTTGTCGTACAGCTCCTGGAACTGGATCTCGATCACCTCGTAATCAGTATTTAGCAACTCCTGGCGGATCTGCCGATCCTTAGCTGCTGTCTGAGCGTTGCCATGCAGGTGCTCACTCATTCCATCCAGGTAGATGCAGACGCCTTCGTACTGATCATTGGGCTCGTGGAAATACACATCCGGACGGGTCGTGATGCCACCGGACAGCTGAATCGGCCGTTCAGTCTCAAATGCAGACATGCCGGCGGCTTTCAACATCGCTACCAGCTGTTGCTCAGGGGGATTACCCGGTTGCTGCGTCAGGGTTTCATCTGGCAGCAGAGGCGCCAAATCATGGGCAAAGCTCAGGGTACTTCCCCAGTCATTGAACACTTCAAGCGCGGTATGGCGATTCAGCTTGTCGTGATAGAACGAGTTGCGGAAATGCTGCAGGCAATCCACACAGGAAGATTCACAGGCTGACGGGCACTCTTCAGCCAAACGTTTTGCCGCAGCGACAACATCCGGCCAGTGCTCCAAGAGCTGTTCCAGCAGGCCCGAGCCACCAGGCATAGGGTCATACAACAGCGCATCTACCGATTCACTCCCCGGTTTTCCAATCACTTGGACCTGGAGATCGGATATTTCCATATCCAGCACATCGGCAGCCCCTTGACGCAGCGACTCCATGACGCTGTAGGCCGTATCTTGGGAGGAGCAGTCCTGCAGCACCAGCGCGTCGGCTACTACTTCGGCATAGAAAGCTATGGTCTGAATAGGGCGGCCACAACGCTCGGTATGGTGTTCGTTGAACTTATCCAGTTCGGTCTGGCTGCTCATGGCCGAACGGCTCGCGCCGCAGACCAAACACAAGGGGTAACCCAGCAAAGCTCCCGAGCGTACTTGAGATGCGGCACCGACGTTCACTAGACGCATGTGCATACCATGCTTCAGTTGCAACGCTGCTCTGCCCCACTCGTAGACTTTACCGCCGGAATGCCGCCCCTGGTCTTGAGCAAAAACCGCCACCGACATCTGGAAGCGATAGTCCTCATCGTCCGAAATATAGGAATGATGGGGCGCATCCACATCGCAGATGGCTACACCTGGAATTTGCGTGACCGACATGGAACTGGCTTCATTGCCGGCCTTAGTGCTCGGGCCAGTTTCCTGGATTGACTCACTAGCCACATCTACCGCAAACACCAGGGGTTCTTCAGGAACCAAGTGGAAGTGACGGGGCACAAATTTATGCGCATTGGCGTAAATGAGATTACCTGGGACATATTCGCGAACAGCCAGAGCCGTGTTGCGGCGTAGCTCCCAATCACTGATATCGCTGCTGTGGCGCGGTGCCACGTGGGTCAGAGTTACCGCACCGGTATCCAGACCATAACCCGGCAAAAAGCCCTCAGCCGCCAATACGCCATAAGTATTGGTGTCATCAAAACCCTCTGCCTGGCTACGATTGCGCTTGGCCTCGCCTTTTAGTTTTTTTACCAACCGTTCACATCGGGCGCGCAAGGCTTCTTCATCAGCATCTAGAGCACCCTTGCCGGCGGCCACCTTACGCAAACGCTCTAACTGTCCCAGAGCCCACTGCAGACGCTGGAATAGACGATTGATTACTCCCTGGAGCTGCTCAGCAAAACCACTGATGAGCACCTCCAACTGGTCGCGGCTCACGACCTCGCGGTCACTAATCGGCCACCCTTGATGGAAGGCTTTGATCACCGCATTCAAGAGTGCGCTTTGATGCTGCGTTATCTGCTGGCTCAGTGCTTCAACAGATAGCGGCTCAGCCCTCACCATGCCATCAGAGCTGAACAGATACGGCCGGATCTGAGGCGGCAAGCAGACAGACAATGCGTCCTGCAGCGCAGCCGCCTGCTGCCCTGGCAGATAGTTACTACGCAACATCTGCAGCAGCGTAGTCAGTACAGTGGCATTGACATGCTTGGCCACCATCACTGGGTTGCGCAGGTTGAAGCTGGGGGGCTCCACCAGCCCTTCCAACATTTTCAGTGGTTCATTGAAGTAGGCTCGATCGTGACTGGTGGTACGCGCATAGGTCAGATCCAACGCCATGCGGAACTGGCGTCCGGCACGACCAGCTCGCTGCCAGTAATTGGCCGGCAGTGGTGGTACGTTGCGCATCAGCACTGCATCCAGCGAACCGATGTTCACACCCATCTCAAGCGTAGGCGTACACACCAGGGTATTGATCCGTTCGCTCTCGCCCTTGAAGGCGTTTTCGATACGCTCACGCTCCGGCCCTGGAATCTGCGCTGAGTGCTCGCGAGCTCGGAGCATGGAAAATTCCTGATCGAGCAGCAGCAGATCGTAGCTGTCCGGATTCTCGGCCTCAAACTCCAACTTGCCACTGCAACGCCATGCCATGCAGGCCATACCAGGGTTGACCCGAGCATGGAGGCGGCGGCAAGTCTTGCAGCGATACATCCCTGACGCAGGCACCAGCTTCATGTGATCCACATGAACTTGGCTAGCACCGTGGCAGCCTGGCAAGTTACTACCGCGCGCGCCCTTGAACTGTACCTGCGTCAGCAGTTCCAGTTCATCGGTGCACAGCCGCCACACATCATTCAAAAACGACTGGACGTGATCTGGATCGACTCCCCAGCTCACAGCCGCTTGTTTGGCGGAGCTGTCGTAGGCGCTATACCACTGCTTGATTCGCCCTTTGTCGTGCTGACCATCGCGCTCAAACACCAAACCTTCCGGCACACCGCGCATGATCGGTAGATAACCGCGCAGCACTTCCTTCTCACCGTCCAGCCAGAACTTGGAGAACATACGGGTGACAGGATCAAACAGCATGCGCCGGGAGCGAGCCGCATCCAGAAGCGAGGCGATACCTTCACGCAACTCAGCAGGCGAGCAGCCCAACGCTCGTGCCCATTTCTGTATGGTGGGCTGTGCTTCATCCAGTCCAAGATACTGAATCTTCAGACGCCCCAGCGGCTCAAGGCCTGTGCTCTGCCGTGCCCCCAGCGTCAACTCACGCAACATCTGAGCACGCAAGAACCACTTGCGCTCCTCGGCATGGGCCAAGCTGGCTTCCGATTTTGGTTCGACTCGCCAGACTTCAGGGATCAAGGCCCGCGACAACTCATCGTCGGCATCAAGAAACCTGTCCAGCCACAACACCAGGTCGCTGACCGAGATGGCACCCTCGCGCAGCTTCTTGTAAATCAGCTCCCGCAAGCGGTATCGACGGGAGCGATCCTGCATCCAGCCCGCCTGAAACGCCGCATCCTGACGATTATCTGCAAACACCAGTAGGCGCTTGCGTTCGGCACGATGGATCATGCTTTGCGCCAATACATGCACATCAGCCACGCCCGTGGCACGCACCGGACGAGCGGGTTCTCGATAGCTGCCAGTCACCCGGCGGCCGTGTGCACCGCAAGATACACAGCGGGTCAAACGGCCAATGTGTTCTTCTTTCTGCTGTACAAAGTGCAGTGCTTTGAGGGTCTTGTTGCGACCGCAACCCACACACTCAGAGGCTTGCCGGTCATGGGTTGTACCGCAATAACGGCAAACGAAGAGCACCTCCGTGCGAGCGGGCTCTTCCTCTCCATCAGCCCCAACCTGATGATCCAATGAAACCGCTCGCACGCCGCCTAACGGAACGTCTTGCGAGCGCCACACACGACTCTTCCCTTCCGCAGAACCTCCGCCAGGCGCGTCGCCGGTGTAATCGAAATCTTCAAGGCCATGCTCGAAGTAATGCTGACCGCAGGTTGTGCAGCTCGAAAGCGGAAAGGCTTTCAGCTCAGGGTCACGGCCATCGGCTGCCGTCAATGCGTCCTCGGCTGACAGCCAAAGTCGTGCCGGTTGCCCCTGCCCCTCCTCGAAGGTCACCACAGCACCGCTGACGCCACGTACAAAACCGTGTACCACCGGGCGTAGCAAGGGGCGATCACCATTGCGCGCTGCCGCACCCAGTGCCAACCAAATCAGAATTTCTTCTTCGGTAATCGGACGCCCGAGTTTTTCATTCAGGTTTTCCAGCAAAGTAGCCACGGCTCGCGGACGGCGCAGCACCTCAGCAATCTGAAACACCACCTCGTTGTGGCTTAGCCACTGATTCAGTGCTTCACGCCAATTATCACCGGCCATACGCATTCCACTGGTGGTCTGGAACCAGATCCGGAAGGCCTGCAGGGCAGCAGGCTCTACCTCGGGTCGGTCCAACGTACCGAGCATTTCCAGAACGGTTTTCAGCTGCATGGCCTGATCGCCATTGAAGGGCGCGCTGATGC
This sequence comes from Pseudomonas sp. BMW13, assembly GCF_013357275.1. NCBI lineage: Bacteria > Pseudomonadati > Pseudomonadota > Gammaproteobacteria > Pseudomonadales > Pseudomonadaceae > Pseudomonas > Pseudomonas sp. BMW13. The sequence continues at coordinate 28,425 of NZ_SUKD01000017.1, forward strand.
TGCGTGGCTCGCCCCAAAGATCCTCTTCGTAAGCCTCCCCGATCAGTTCAACATGCTGGCCATCGATGCCAAAGAAACGGCTGGCAAACTCGCGGCCGGCTTCGATACCGCGGAGTGGATCAGCGATGGTGGCTGAGGTGGCGATGCAAGTGGTGCTGTTTTCGTCTTTGCCGCAATAGGCGCGCAGACGACGGATCAGGCAGGCGGTCTCGGCGCCTCCGGCGCCGGTAAAGGTGTGTGCTTCGTCGAAGACCATGAACTCCAGACGAGCGTTATCGAACAGTTCCAGATCCTGCTGGCGGGTCAGCAGCAGCTCCAGCTGCTTGACGTTGGTCAGCAAGATACGAGGTTGCTGGCCGGGCGTGCGCATGGCTTCACGACTCACACGCTCTTCGGCCGGATGCAGGGCTACATCCATTTTCTGTTGCTGCATCTGCTGCAACTTACTGCGGTAATCAGCTACCGTGCTGCCAGGAGCCAGGCGCACACCGTTAATGTCGGCCTCAGTGCGTGGCGTTTTGCCCACATACATACCGAAGGTGACACCCGTACCGACCAGCAGCTCGCGCATCCGTTGCAGCTGGTCTTCGGCCAGGGCGTTCATGGGATAAACGATCACCGCCGTCACTCCCGCCTCGGCGCCGTTATCACGCAATTGCAGGCAACGACTGATGATCGGCAACAAGAAGGACTCGGTCTTGCCCGAACCGGTACCGGTCGCCACCAGCGTGGTCCGACCAGCTTTGATAGAGCGGAAGGCCTTTTCCTGGTGCAAATAAGCGCCGGGATAAGGGGATAGCTGGCGAATATGCGGATGCAGCACGCCTTCCTTGACCAGTTGCTCTAGGCTGGCGCCTTTCATAAAGGTGCGCGAAAGCGAGATAAACGGCCCCTTCATCAGCGGCGTATTACGGGTGTGCTCCAGGTTGAGCAGCTCGCGCATCTGCTGGTAGAGATTTTCATCAGCAAAGGCATAAGTGCTGAGCTGGTAGCGCAGAAAATCGCTGACCACGTCTTCGGTATAGGTGATGGGGTTCAGCATCAGAACAGTGCTCCCTGCGGTGATTCTGTTTTATAGGTCGCCGGCGTTTCGCCAACGCCCTCAGCAGATTCCGGCTCAGACAGCGGCACAATACGGCTTATCAACTCGGCATGGGCGACGCATTTCTCCCATGAGAGCTCTACATCTTCGTTGAGTTGCCAGTCATAGAAGCGAGGGCCAAGACGCGAGGCCACCGGCTGATATTCCTGCGCACGGTCGTCGTGCCCCAGGCCATAGTCGGCCAGACGCAGCCGTTCGGGAAGCATCCAGCCTTCACCATCATTCTGAGCGAGGAACGCTTCGAGGCCTTTTTGCTGCAGGTCGTGGAAAGCGACCAGTGACAGTACGGTGTGACGCAGTTCGGGGTCTTTATTTTTGTCGATGCGCCAGAAGCCTTTGGGATTAAAAACATGATCCACTCCCTCCGGATAATCACATTCGGACATTACGTAGAGGTAAGCATCGATACTCAAACCAAACATATGTGCCACAACTGCATCCAGAATCGCACGAATCCTAACCCTTTCATGCTCACTATAAGCGACAATCGAAGAGCAAGACGGAACTTTAACTCCCACCTCCTCATACAACATCATTGCTGCAGGATCAAAAACATTTGAAATAAACGATAGGCGCCCAGACAAAACTGCAACAGCATCCAAAGCAGCCTTAGATAAATTTAAGAACTTAGGAACCGGACAAGCTTTAAGCAAGTACGCACTTATATTCACACCAACAAATCGGCATCTCAGGACAAAATCAAAAACGTAGCTGCACAACACCGCCTGAAGCACCAGTAACTCTTTAATAGACCCACTTGAAAGAACAAGCGAATAAACCGATTCACCACAGGGATATGGCGGAATAAAGGAGCACTTCAAGGATCTGCTATTTGTAGCCGAGCTAACTTTGACGATTCCAAGCTTAAACGATTTCTTGACCTTCTCTGACCTGACAAAGTCCGCCAAAGAAACCAGATACTGGGATTTGAATTTCTTATTTTGAATTTCCGCATCTTCCCAAACCGCAAACCTACCCTTTCCAGACTGCCAAACCTGAGCCATACAATCAAAAAAACCAACCATACGCCCTTCATACAGAGGAAGAGCAACATCATTCGTTGATCTATTTACCCACAAACTATTCTCTTGATCATAGACAAACCCTTTGTCAACCCATTTCTCAAGCGGGGGAAAAATCTTCGAATCATCTGTCATGTGCAACTCTCGCCCGTAGTCCACATGCCAACCACCTGTCAAACTACCAAGCACCTCACTTCCGTTATAAATTTTTTGCAGAAAAAGTTCATCTTTTTGATTTCTTATTTCTAGCAATGACTTTTCAAGCGGGCTGAACAGCACAATATTCTCAGCGCTGTATTTCAACGCAAAACGTTCGGCCTGCTCCCAGTCATCCACGTTACGGTGCATAAAGGCGGCGCGGATGGCCTCTGTTTGACCACCCTTCTGCACAATTAATGGGCAGAATTTGAAGGAGCGGTGAATATCGAAAATACCTTCGCGGTTCTCGAAACCAAACAGCCACTGCCAGTCACACTGACCAAGGAACAGCTCGCGCAGATCGGTGGTGCCCTTGTCGGTGTAGATACCGCTGGGCACGATCATGCCCAGCCGCCCCTGAGTCCGTAGCAAGGCATGGCTTTGCTCAAGAAACAGCTTGTAGGTGTTGAGGTCGGCCGAGCCCTGATACAGGAAGGGGTGCGCAGTATCTGCAAAGCCCTTGTACTTCTTGCGCTGCTGCAACCATTTTTTGTGAACGACAGCTGAGGACTCGAAGCTGTTCTTGCCGCGCCCACCCAGATTCAGATCATGTTTCTTTTTGCCATCTTTGTCTTCGATGACCCGATCACCAAAAGGTTTACCTACGTACTTCGCCCAGTTGGACATGCCTTTGAGGTTGGCGTTGTAGGCAATCCAGTCGTGCTCCAGTTGCGGCAAAGCACGGAAGTAGTCCAGCTGCTTGGCCAGCGCATCCTGCTTGCCATAAGCGCGGTACAGGGGATCGTGGTTGGAGAAAAATTCCTTGGAGTTGGGCTTCTGGATTTCCCAAGGTGGGTTACCCAGCAGTACATCAAAACCGTCCTGAGTGGCGGTGAATACATCCGGGAATTCCAGCTCCCAGTGGAAGAAACGCTGACGACGTGCCAGGTCGGCTGCGAGAGCCAGGACCTGCTCGCTTGGGTTAGCAAAATCACGCGGCAGCGGTGCCTGCTCAATCTGCTCGCCGGGCCAAAACCATAACGCGCACCACAAATCCATACGCGCCTTTAGAGCGTGGTAGTGGGGGTTGTTAAGCACCTCGTTGCGATAGACCTCGGCGCGCTTTTCGCTTTCGTGTACCGGCAGGCGGTGTAGTTTACGGAACACCTTGAGCAGCTCGTCGTGCACATTGCCAGCGTCCAGCCCGCCGTCCAGCGTCAGCTGACCGCTGAGCAGCGCCTGCAATTGTTCAGGCACGGCTTTGGCTCGCGCCTTGATCGCATCTGTAAAGACATCGCCCTTGCGCTTGCTCTTGGCATCCTCGTACCAGTGGTTGATCAGGTTGTCCGGCTTATTCTTCTGGTAGTCCTTGTCACCGCCTTCCCGCTCCCAAGCCATAGCCGGGTAATCGCGATACATGTCGAACCAGGTACCGACCAGCGCGTTGCCGACTTTAAGCTTGTGATCGAGGAAGCCAAAGGGCAGATCACGATCCATGGTTTCTACCCACAGCGCCATGCGGCCCAACTCTACCGCCAGCGGATCGAGATCTACGCCGTACAGGCAGTTTTCAACGATGTGGCGCTTGAGTTGGGAGCGTAGCGCTTCTTCAAAACCATCATCCTTGGGGTTGAGCTTGGTCAGCTCATCGCTCAGCAGCTCGGTCAGTTTGCCGTCGGCCATGCGCGGCACACCGCCATCTTCGCTGCGCTCGATCAGCTTGTGATGGAACAGCGATTGGGTCAGTGCTTCGGTGAGATAACGCAGGGCACCCGCCAGGAAAGAGCCGGAGCCCATGGCCGGGTCGCACACCTTCAGGGCCAGAATCTGCTCGGGCTTTTTCGGTACCCACTCCACTACTGCGTCCAGGCCAGTTCGCGGATCGATCTCACTACGAACGGCTTCATAGGCCAACGGTTGTAGGGTACGACGCACAGTGGGTGCGGCCAATTGCGGGCGGGTGTAGAAGGTGCCCGCGCCTTTACGGGTGCCGCCCCAACGCACCAGGAAGAATTGACCGGGCGCAACCATTCGAGCGCACAACTGCTTGCCGGCCTTCTCCAGTGCTTGCTGCCCTTCATTGCCTGTGGTGTTGGCTTTGCGTCCACGGGGCTTTTTCACCAGCCCAGCAAGCATCGCAGCGCGTTGCAACCAGGCATTGGCGCGGGCCAGGTGATCTTCACTGATGGTCAGCTCTTCACCGCTGTCATCGCTAGTGTTTGCGTTTTCTTCGCTTTCGTCTTCGCTGGATTCGACTTCTTCGTCGGTGCTGTCATCGCCTTCATCGATGTCGGCAGCTTCCTCTGAGTCGTCTTCGCCTTCTTCGTCGCTGTCGTCACCGGCCTTGTCTTTTTTCTTCAGGGCCTCGAATAGCTGCTTGATGTCCTTATCCTCCATGGTCTCCAGCTGCGATAAGGTCAGAGCTGGTTGGTTACCCACTGCGAGGAAGATCACCGGGTCATTCTCAGCAGCCTGTTTCAGCTCGAAGTCGAGCAGGCCTTCGTAGAGGATGCCGATGTATTCTGAGGACAGCGTGGAGAAATCCACTGGTGCATCCACCCAGCGACTGCTGCGGCCCTGACGCACCTTCATCTTGGTGCGGGTCAGCAGGCGAAGCAGTTTGTGCACCTGAAGGTCGCTGATCAGGTTCTGGTGGCTTTCCAGCAACGCGAGCGCGCGGGAAATACCATCGTCGCTGGAGGGATTGCCCGGCTCAAACAGGGCGCCACCGTACTGAGGCACGGTCAGGCGCTCATGGGCCGAACCTTCGTGGATCAGGTTGAACAGGCCAATCAGGCGCGGCCAGGCGCTGCGGCCCTGGCTCAGTCGTTCGTTGCCCCGGCCACCAGCACGGCGATCCAACTGATGACGAAGCCCCTCCAGGCTGTAAGCCTGCTGGTAAATTGGGTTGTCGACAGGCATCAGCCCCCGGGCTTCGGCAAACAGGGTGATGATGCAGCGCATGATGATGCGCGAGCCTGCAACATACAGATCCTTGTAATCGTGAGCCTGCCCTTGCTGTTGAGCCTGCTCGATGGCGATATGGGAAGCGGTGATCAGCTCCTCTACACCCTGGCGAACGCGCTCACCCAGTACGCTGGAAAGCTCAGCCTGCCCCTTACGGGAGGCACTGATGGCCTGCAGGAATTGGCTTTGGCCCTGCTCCGCCAGCAGTGTGTTGCGATTGAGCAAGGTGCGCCAGACGATGGTCTGGGCAGATGGCTGACCTTCGTTGAACCAAAGATCGATATCCCATTCACACCAAGCGTCGTAATCGGCACCGGCGTGCACCAGTCGCCATTGGCGCCCATTGGTGACCAGCGCCAGCGCCTGCCCGGTACGGCGCAGCCACTCCACCACGCGGCCCAACAACTGCCGTGACCGCCCTACCCCCAATCGGCTGGCGAACTGTCGCGAGCCACCATCATCAGGCACGAACACAGCTAGAGTCTCGCCGTTAGGCCCAAGCCAAAGGCGACGCGGCTTAATCTGGGCGCCGGTAAAGCTCCTTACGGCCCAACGGCTGTCGACACCCTGGGCCTTTTGCCATTCATCTGCGGGCAGACCTGAAAGATCCTGCAGGATGTAATCCAGAAGACTGCTCAGGCTTTCATTACTGCCGTCAAAGGCTGTGAGTGCTCGCCGCAGCTTCTCAGCCTGGTGATCGGACATCTCCGCCGCGGCATGAGGGAAAAACTCATCCAGTTTGGATGGGGAAATCAATAGGCCGCCGTGCTTGAGTTGCGCCCATCCTTCTGCATGAAGACTCATGCCCCCACCTCCGGAAAACGAATTTCAATGGTGACCGGGAAGACCTGAGCTTCGCCACGCAGATCAAAGCGACGAGGAAGCACCTGCTCCAAAATCCGACGTTTCTCTTCGGTCAAGCGCTCCTGCAGATCACCGAACTGGGTCTGACGACGCTTGAGCTCATCCTCCAGATCACGCAGACGCTTTTCCGCCAGCGCATCGGCATCATCAAACAGTTGATGCTGGATGCTGGCAACGCGCTGCTCTTCGATCTCTCGCTTCAACTTCTCGATACTCTGTGCTTTTTGCAGCGCGGCGACTTCACGAATGCGTTGCTCGAACGCTTCCTTTTCATGCTCCTTCGCTTGCTCGTACGCTGTCTTGAGTTGAGTACGAAGGCTCTGAGTCAGCTCAGCTCGGTAATTGCTCAATAGAGCCCTGATATCGTCTTCAACCTCGTCCCATAGCTCGCGTGCAGCAGCTACGTCGGCAACGCTTTGCTCCGCCAACAAACCGTGGTGTGGCCCCTGATAAGGCAAAGGCTCACCCAAGGTGTTGTTGCTCAATGGCAAAGCCAGGGTGCGGGTCCAATGGTGAAAGGTTTCACGCAAATTGTTGACCGCCATTTCTTCTACGGTGAACAACACCAACGCCTCGACGCCAGCCGGCACCTGGCCGCGCGTAACCAGCCACCGGCTAGGCGGCTGAAAGTCGGTTTGGCCTCCTGGAAAACGCAGACGCGCAAAGGCATTGAGCGACTGACGCAGCAACGGATGCCCCAGGTGCAACAGCACAGTATCTGGAGATGGACGGAAGACTGGGCGTCCATTGATGTTGTGGATAAAGAAGTGGTTGTCGAACACCAGCCAGGGCATAGCGCCGCTGATACCTCTCTGAGAAGGTAAGCGCAGGCTGTCATCAACCACTGCCTGCCAACGCATAGGTAGCGGTGTACGCAAGCGCATGCGCCCCTTGGCATCTGGGCCATCGAGCACTTCACGCGAAGCGCCTAGGCTCATGGCAACGCCGAGTGTGTCTTTGAGCGTTTCAGGGCTCAGGTCAAGATCGGCCAAGAGTTGCTGAAGGCGCTGCTTTTCGTCCTCACCTCTCTCCTGGGTGTGTACCTGAGCGTCTTCGGTGGCACTCCTACGACTGGTTATCTGATGATCGAGATCACCTAGCACATCACGATCTTCATTCATCTCCATCATTCGACGCTGGAACGCGGCATCGAACAATTCTCCTACCGAGCCCAGATCCTCACGGATGTCGTTGACCTTACTGAGTACACGGGCAACGAACTGCAGGTCGCTGTCATCTTCGCTGGTGAAGTGAAAGATGGTGACATCCCGAGATTGACCGTGACGATCGATACGGCCGTTACGCTGCTCAAGACGCGATGGGTTCCACGGGATCTCGTAATGCATCAACAAGCGAGCGGTGTGCTGCAGGTTAAGACCTTCAGAAGCAGCATCGGTCGCGACCAGAATGCGCAACGGCGCATCCGGGTCGTTGAAGGCGCGTTTTACCGCCTCGCGCTCTTCCTCATGCATGCCGCCATAGAGCTGACAGATGCTACCGGGCTCAGCCCCATATTCTGCATCCAACCGATTGACCAGGTAATCGAGTGTGGTCTTGTACTCGGTGAAAATGATCAGACGCTCATCGATCTTCCACTGCTCTGCATTACGCAGTTCCTTGCCGATCAGCTCACGCAAGCGATCAAAGCGGGCATCAGATTTAGGCTTGGCTTGAACAACGGGTTGCTTGTCGAGACCCAAAGACTTGAGCGCAGCATCAATTGCATCAATCTCAGGCTGCAGTACATCCACATAGGGGTGCATCCAGGCGCCAACAACCTGAGCGGCATGCCGGCTGCGGCTCTCACGCTCCTGGTCATCATCGATATCTTCTTCACTGGCGCGGCGGGCCGCCGCGACCTCAGCAGCCTGAAGCGCCTCTTTGGCGGCCAAGCCCTCCTTGAAACGCAACCAGCTGTCGGCAAAAGCCACTGGGCAGGACAAGAGGCGCTTGCGCAGAATTTCGATAGCGAAGTTGAGCACCATGCGTGCTTCTGGAGCGGTGCGGATGATGCCTTTCAACTGCGTGCAAAACTTGCGAACGGCAGCCGCCAGCTCCTGCTCCGGTTTGAACATATAAAGCGGCAGCGGCTCCAGATAACGCTTGGCAAAACGCGGTACTCGTCCGGCCTGACGATCCTGATCGTTGATCTCGCTTTTAAGTCGACGGATCAACACATCGCCGATCATCTTGCGCTCTTTGTCTGTGAAGTCCGGGGTTTGGGTGAAGCGCACCGGGTCCAGTTGCTCCAGCAGGCCGGAGAAGCAACGTGTATGTCCATTGTGGGGGGTCGCTGTGAGGAACAGGCGGTGCTCGAAATATGGCGTCAGCACCCGCAGCATTTTGGCCAGGTCGCTGTCTTCACCAAAGTTGGACGGCATCAGGTTGTGGGCTTCATCGACAATCAGCAGATCCCAGGGCAGCTGTGCACCGCCCCGCTGCTTAATAGATTCGCAATTGGCGATGAACTGCTCTAGCACATCTTGCTGACGCAGATAGTGATAGGACGTGATGATCCGCGGTAGCGCCCGCCATGGGTTAGCATCTAGCCCCATCTCCTTTTGCAGCTTGTGGGTGGCAGCCTTGTCGACAATGTCGAAGCCAAGGGAGAACTTCTCTTCCATCTCCTGCTGCCACTGGGTGCGCAGCGATGCCGGGGTAATGATCAGCACGCGCCGAATGCGACGCTTACGAATCAGCTCGGCAAGGATCAACCCGGCTTCAATGGTTTTACCCAGACCCACATCATCGGCCAGCAGTAGAGAGACGCGTGGCATGCGCATCGCTCGCGCCAGAGGTACGAGCTGGAAGTCATCGACGCTGACCGCCCCATATACCGGCGCAGTCGGCACAGGCTCGGACCGCTCATGAGGGTCACTTGCCGACAAGAACGGAGTGAGGGCGCTCCAGCGAGCGGCACGCTGCAAAGCCAGGAACTCGCCCTGCTGCATAGGTGCTTCGCGATCAATTTTGGGCAGCGCATTCGGCTCCAAAACCACCGGGCCTCGCTCACGCTCCCACAACAGGGACTCTTCCGCATCACCATCGGCATCACTGAACTCGATGGTAACTAAGTGCAGCAAAGCAGACGTCTTGCTATCACTGAAGGGCTCTACGGAGGAGATCACACCGCGGCGGTTACGGACGGTGGCAAGCATGCCAACCCGAGGCAGGTGACTGGCCGCTGTGTCTGAATTAGTCATTGGCGATTCCGTTCAATTTTGATTTCAGCAAAATGGCTATTAAGTAATTGGATTTCTTAGCCTTGGGCGAAAAATCCTTAATAGCCATAAGAAGATACGGTTTGTGCTGAACCTTAACCGTCTGAAGCGAATCGAGCCAGAGCCTCGTTGCTCAGCATCAGTTCTGCTTTCAGTTGGACGGCGCACAATCCTTCGACATGGGCGTTTTCGCAACATCGCCGCGACCGGTGCAGATCAAGCTGATGCGCATGCCGATTTGTAACCCTGCGGCATAGTTGGCATGGGCATCATCGAGCTCGAATTGCGGCTCCATAAACTGGTTTACCCCGCCGCGCAGCGTGACATAGGGATTGCCGAACATATCCGTGTTAATCGAGTCCACCACACCCGCGACCTTGAAGCGCTTGCCTTTGAACTGCTGATCAGCCGCGACCGTGTTGCGGTCATAGGCCTGGGCCAGTTGCTGAGCGCCCACTTCTATCATTGGCTCGGCCGGTGCAGCCACCTTGGCTGGCTGAGTCTGGTTACTTGAGTTCGTAGCAGCCTTGCCGGACGGGCGATCCCCCGAAGCCATCGCAACTAGCACCAGCGCCAGCCAGGCAAAGCCGATCGCCCTGCTAGTAGTGCTATGCCCCTGGCGCAGAAGGAACCAAACAAAAATGACCGGAAACAGAAAAATGCCCACGCCCAGCCAGAAGCCAACACTGCGGTTGACTACGAATACCGGCTGCGTTTGAGGCGTAGCGGTCTGCTTAGCGATGGGGGCACCACAGTGAGGGCAAGCCGTCGCCTGATCGCTAGCCATGCGATCGCACTCGTAACAGGTGATCAATGCCATGTTGCTACTCCTTGATTGTGATTCCTGGTTTGCAGGCGCTACCGGCTTGCTTGTGCCAATCAAGATATGTAGCGTTACTGGACGCATCTAGAGTGTTTACCTGTACAGGTAAAATTTCCGCGCAGATGGAGCCGCGATGAAACGCAAGCAGTCAATCGAGTCCGTGCGCTGGGATCTGGCCCTTCGCTACCGCCTGATCGAGACCATCGCATGGTGGGAGGGCCGTCTGACCACAGGTCATCTGATGCAGAGCTTCGGCATCAGCCGGCAGCAGGCGTCGAAGGACATCAACTCCTACATCACCGACTACGCGCCGAAGAACCTGGAATACGACAAGCATTTGAAGGGGTATGTGCCGAGCCGCCACTTCAAACCGCTGTTTATCGATGACAGCGCCAGCGCCTACCTGCACCTGCTCAACCAGAATCACGACCGTGCACCGCACATCGAAGGTCTGGCGCTGGCCTATGCACATACCGAGGTACTGGACGTGCCGGATCGTTCGGTACGCCCGGAGGTGCTGCGCCCGCTACTCAAGGCCTGCCGCGAGGGGCTGCGACTGGAATGCGAGTATGTGTCCTTCACCACGCCCGACGGTGAGACCCGCCTGATCGCACCGCATACACTGATCTACACCGGCATGCGCTGGCATGTGCGGGCCTACTGCGAGAAGAACCGTGATTATCGCGACTTCGTGCTGAGTCGCTTTCGCGGTGAGCACGACCTGATGGATGCCCCCTCGGAGCACACTCGCGCGCTCGACAAGGGCTGGAACACGCCTCTCACGGTGGTTATCGAGCCGGACTCGCGCCTCAAGCCGGAGCAGCGCGCGATTATCGAAGCCGACTACGGCATGCGTGATGGGCAGTTGGTGATCGAGACCCGTGGCGCCCTAGTGCAGTACGTGCTGCAGCGCTATCAGATCGACCCGACCAAGGTGCACGCCAAAGCCACGGCGCAGCAGATCGTCGTCACCAACCTCGACGAACTGCAGCCCTGGCTTTATCACTGACCGACGGAACCAGCATGGCGACTCAACCGCTGCTGTATACCCTGCACATTCAGCTGGAGCCGTTGAACTTCAATCCTCCGGTCTGGCGTCGCCTACGCGTGAACGGCGACTGCACCCTGCGCAAGCTGCACCACTTCATCCAGGCAGCCTTTGGCTGGCACAGCAGCCACCTGCATGAGTTCAGCGACGGCATCCATCGATACCTGCCGCTGGATGCCGAGCTGATGTACATGTACGACGATGCGCTGGATGACCGTAAGAGCAAACTGCGCCGCGTGCTCAAGGAGGCGGATCGACTGCGCTATCTCTACGACTTCGGCGACAGCTGGCAGCATGTGATTGCCGTGGAGAGCATCGAACCCTGTGACTTCACCGGCACCTGGTGTGAGGTGCTTGATGGCGCTCGCGCTTGCCCGCCGGAAGATGTGGGTGGCGTGCCCGGTTATCTGGACTTCCTGGCTTCAGGCGGCGGCTTCGATCCCGAGCTGTTTGACCGACGCGCCGCCCACGCGGCGGTGCAGCGGATCTGCAATAACTTCTGGGGTTGAAGCCAGCGCCGCCAAGAGCCGCCACCGCTTAATCCGCAGTACCGCCATAGGCCAGCCGGGCAAGCCCGAGCAGTACGGGCAGCACCAGCGCCAGGGGTAAAAGATCGTTAAGGGTGGGCAGCAAGATCATAGGAGGTCCTCCTGGTCGGTTACCCCCAACCTAGCGAGAACCGCCCGCCAGGGCGATCTGTCTACTTTTCGACTGTAAACAATCCGTGCAGACCCCACACGTTGGCGACGAACGCACCTTGTCGAAATGACGGAGCACTCATTACTGTATATAAATACAGTTATCGGTCACCCCGTCATGAGCAACGCCCTTATCCTCGGCCCGCTGCAGCGCAGCGGCACCGCCCTCCCTCTCTTCGATGCACGCGTCCCAGCCGGCTTTCCCAGCCCTGCGCTTGATCACATGGAGCACAAGCTTTCGCTCGATGCACTGCTGGATCTGCAGGCCCCGCACACCTATGTGGTCGCCGTCAGCGGTGACAGCATGATCGGCGCCGGCATCTTCGATAACGACCACCTGATCGTCAGTCGCGCGCTGCAAGCCCGCCCCGGACATGTGGTGGTGGCATGCCTCAACGGCGATGTGTTTGTGAAGCGCCTGGCGCAGGATCAAGGGCAATTCGTATTGCGCTCGGAGAATCCCGCCTACTCGCCACGCTACATTCTGGACCAGGATGAGCTGATGATCTGGGGAGTCGTCACCCATAGCCTGCGCAATCACCTGAACTATGGCTGAGCCGGTCTACGCACTGATTGATTGCAACAGCTTCTATGCCAGCTGCGAGCGGGTCTTTCGCCCCGATCTGCAGCGCACACCCATCGTGGTGCTCAGCAATAACGATGGCTGCGTCATTGCCAGGTCTGCCGATGCCAAACCGTTCGTGAAGATGGGCGCGCTCTTTCACGAGATTCGTGGCGACCTCAAGCGCCACGGCATCGTGGCCTTCAGCAGCAACTACGCACTGTATGGCGACATGAGCGAACGGGTGATGTCCATCCTGGAGGCCCGCTTCCCGAGCGTCGAGATCTACAGCATCGATGAAGCCTTCGCCAATATGACCGGCCTTCCCGAACCTCTGGAGTCGATAGGCCGTCAGGTACAAGCGGAGGTGAAACAGAAAACCGGTATTCCCGTAGGTATTGGCATCGCCACTACCAAGACACTCGCCAAGCTGGCCAATGCCGCCGCCAAGCGCTGGCAAAAACAGACAGGGGGCGTCGTAGATATTCGCGACTCTGTTCGGCGTGACAAGCTGCTCAAGGCTATGCCGGTTGAAGAGGTCTGGGGTATCGGCCCGCGCCTGCGCACGCACCTAGAAGGCATGCAGATCAAAACGGCCTGGGAGCTGGCGCAGATGGACGCCTGGACGCTGCGTAAGCGGTTCAACGTGGTGGTGGAGAAGACCGTGCGAGAACTGCGCGGAATAGCCTGCCTGGAGATTGAGAGCGAGATCGAACCCAAGCAGGAGATCTGCTCCAGCCGCTCGTTCGGCAAGCGACTGCGCGAGTTACAACCTATACAGGAGGCCGTCGCCGCCTATGCCATGCGTGCCGCCGAAAAACTGCGCAAGCAGGAATCACTTTGCCGGCAAGTGCGCGTCAGCCTGCGCACGGGGATGTTCAACCCCGCTGAAGTCAGATATGCCAACGGCATCCTCTGCCAATTGCCCTACCCTACCGATGACAGCCGGCTGATCATCCAGGCCATTCAGACTGGGCTGAAGGAGGTGTACCGCGAGGGCTTCAGCTACGCCAAGGCGCAGGTGCTGCTATTGGATCTCTGCCGAAAGAATGAGTACACACCGGATCTGTTCGCCCCAGAGCAGCCCATCAGAACCGAGCGACTGATGAGCACCCTGGATGCGATCAACAGCCGCTGGGGGCGGGGCACATTGCAGCCAGGAAGAACGGCCAAGCCCGCGGAGTGGTCAATGCGCAGAGAGTTCCTGTCACCCGCCTATACCACACGGTGGACAGATCTACTTGTAGCTAAAGCTCTGTAAGCACGCATAAGCCACCGCTTGCTTTGAAGGACAGGATACGGCCATAGGAAATCAGACAGTGGCCTGCTGAGCTGAAGCAACCAGCCATATATGAGCTGGTGAGCATTATCAAAATGGCTCCGCAGGAAACAAGGCGAATACAGTCCCCCGTACGGACAAGATCAGTGCAAGCTCCGCACAAACGGTCACCAAACGGTCACCACAAGTGGTCTTCAGGAGTTAGGTTGAAAAAACGCACCCATAAAAAAATCCAGTCACCGCTAAGTGACTGGATTTTTTAGGGTTTTTTGGTCGGGACGGAGTGATTCGAACACTCGACCCCTTGCACCCCATGCAAGTGCGCTACCGGGCTGCGCTACGCCCCGACGATGCTTCCGGGTGACCGAAAGCGGGAGGAACTATACATTAAGCTTTTGAAATAAGGCAACTTTTTCTTGGCCTTACTTCTTCAGAACGTGCAGAACGTCCTCGAGCTCCGCAATCATCTGCTTGATCAGCTGACGATACTGGGTGGTGTCGTCCTTGGCCTCGTCGCCGGAGAGGCGCTGGCGCGCCCCGCCAATGGTGAAACCCTGATCGTACAGCAATGCTCGAATCTGCCGGATCATCAGCACGTCCTGGCGCTGATAGTAGCGGCGGTTGCCCCGCCGCTTGACCGGGTTCAACTGTGGGAATTCCTGCTCCCAGTAGCGCAGAACGTGAGGTTTGACCGCGCAGAGTTCGCTGACTTCACCAATGGTGAAGTAGCGTTTGCCGGGAATTGCCGGTAATTCGTCGTTATGACTTGGTTCCAGCATAGGCCTCGACCCTGGCTTTCAATTTTTGCCCTGGACGAAAAGTGACCACACGGCGAGCCGTGATTGGAATCTCTTCCCCTGTTTTCGGGTTACGACCGGGTCGCTGGCGCTTGTCGCGCAAGTCGAAGTTGCCGAACCCGGAAAGCTTGACCTGTTCGTTCAGCTCAAGAGCCTGGCGGATCTCTTCAAAAAACAGCTCCACCAGTTCCTTGGCTTCCCGTTTGTTCAGGCCGAGCTCTTCATACAGACGTTCCGCCATTTCAGCTTTCGTCAGAGCCCCCATACGCTACTTCCTTAACGTGGCGTTGAACCTTTGTTCGAGGCAGGTGAGGATATTTTGCGTAGTAGTACTCACCTCATCGTCATTAAGAGTGCGCGATGGATGTTGCCAGGTCAAGCCGACGGCAAGGCTTTTTCTAAGCGGATCAATGCCTTTACCGTGATAGACGTCAAATAGCTTGAGGTCCGTCAGCCATTCACCCGCTGTCTCGCGGATCGCCGCCAGCACGGCTTCGGCCGGTTGCTCGCGATCGACCAGCAACGCCAGGTCACGACGCACTTCGGGGAAGCGCGACAGTTCGCTGAACGCCGGCATGCGACCCACGGCGACCTCGGCCAGCACCAGCTCGAAGAGATACACCGGCTGATCCAGCCCCAGGGTCTTGGCCAGCTCCGGGTGCAGGGCACCAATGAAGCCGACCAGGCGCCCTTCTCGCTCGATGCGCGCGGTCTGGCCTGGATGCAGGGCCGGATGCTCGCCTGGCACGAAGCTGAAGGCATCGACCGCGCCGGCATAGCCCAGCAGCGCTTCGACATCGGCCTTGAGGTCATAGAAGTCGACGCCGTCACGGCTGTTGGCCCAGCCTTCCGGCAGGCGACTGCCACTGATCACGCCGGCCAGCATGGCTTCCTGCTGCAGACCTTCGAGCTGACCGACGAAACGCAGGCCACTCTCGAACAGGCGCACGCGCGACTGCTGGCGGTTCAGGTTGTGCTCCAGCGCCTTGACCAGACCCGGCCACAGCGACGAACGCATGGCCGCCATGTCGGCGGAAATCGGGTTGGCCAGCTGCAGCGGCTCGACACCCGGGGCGAAGAGCTCAAACAGTTTGGGATCGATGAAGCTGTAGGTGATCGCTTCCTGGTAGCCGCGCGCGACCAGCAGGCGACGCAGCGCAGGCAGCTCGGCGCGCGCTTCGGCCTTGGCCTGCGGCGCCAGACGGGCTTGCGGGTAACGCACCGGCAGACGGTTGTAGCCGTACAGTCGGCCCAGTTCTTCGATCAGATCGACTTCCAGGCTGATATCGAAGCGGTGGCTCGGCACACTGACCTGCCACTGACCGGCGCCCTGGGTGCTGACGCCCAGACCCAGCGCGGTGAGCAGACGCTCCACTTCGCTCGCGTCCATGTCCATGCCCAGCATCTGACTGATACGCTCGGCACGCAGCGTCACAGGAGCGACGTTCGGCAGGTCGGCTTCGCTGCAGGCCTCGATGATCGGGCCGGCTTCACCGCCCACGATCTCCAGCAGCAATGCGGTCGCACGCTCCATGGCCTGGCGCGCCAGTTGCGAGTCGACGCCCCGCTCGAAGCGGTGCGAGGAATCGGTGTGCAGGCCATAGGAACGCGCCTTGCCGGCGATGGCGATGTTGTCGAAGAAGGCGCTTTCCAGGAACAGGTCGCGGGTCTTGCCGCTCACGCCGCTGTGCTCGCCACCCATTACCCCTGCAATGGCCAGGGCGCGCTGATGATCGGCGATCACCAGCGTATCGGCACGCAGGCTGACCTCCTGGCCATCGAGCAGCACCAGCTTCTCGCCCTCTTCCGCCATGCGTACGCGAATGCCACCGTTGATCTCGGCGAGATCGAACGCATGCATGGGCTGGCCCAGTTCGAGCATCACGTAGTTGGTGATGTCGACAGCCGGATCGATGCTGCGCACGTCGGAACGGCGCAGGCGCTCCACCATCCACAGCGGCGTCGGACGCGACAGGTCGACGTTGCGGATGACACGCCCCAGATAGCGCGGGCAGGCCTGCGCGGCCAGCACGTCCACCGAACGCACTTCATCATGCGCCGGCGCCACCGGATCGATGGCCACCGGCGTGACCGCAGCACCGTACATGGCGCCGACTTCGCGAGCCAGGCCGGCGATGGACAGGCAGTCGCCGCGGTTCGGGGTCAGCCCCAGCTCGATGCACACGTCATCCAGGCCGAGATAATCACGCAGGCTCTGGCCCACCGGCGCATCGGCCGCCAGCTCCATCAGCCCGCTGTTGTCATCGCTGACCTGCAGCTCGGACGCCGAGCAGAGCATGCCCTGCGATTCCACACCGCGCAGCTTGGCCTTCTTGATCTTGAAGTCACCCGGCAGTTCGGCGCCGATCATGGCGAACGGTACCTTGATGCCGGCGCGGGCATTGGGCGCACCGCAGACCACCTGGAAGGTCTCGCCGCCGTTGCTCACCTGGCAGACGCGCAGCTTGTCGGCGTCCGGGTGCTGCTCGGCGCTGAGGATCTCGCCCACGACGATACCGCTGAAGGCACCGGCGACGGGCTGAACGGCGTCGACTTCCAGGCCGACCATGGACAGACGCGCGACCAGGTCGTCACGCGATACATCAGGGCTGACCCAGCCGAGCAGCCACTGTTCACTGAATTTCATACTGTCTGTTCTCCTTAAACGAATTCGATGACGAGGGCACGGCGCTAGCGAAATTGCGCCAGGAACCGCAGGTCGTTATCGAAGAACAGGCGCAGATCATTGACGCCATAACGCAGCATGGCCAGGCGCTCGACACCCATGCCGAAGGCGAAGCCCGAGTATTTTTCCGGGTCGATGCCGCTCATGCGCAGCACGTTCGGATGCACCATGCCGCAGCCCATGACTTCCAGCCAGCCGGTCTGCTTGCACACGCGGCAACCCTTGCCCGAGCACATCACGCACTGCATGTCGACTTCAGCCGACGGCTCGGTGAACGGGAAGAACGACGGACGGAAGCGCACGCCCAGCGGCTTCTCGAAGAACACGCGGAGGAATTCCTCGATGGTGCCCTTGAGGTCGGCGAAGCTGATGTCCTCGTCGACCAGCAGGCCTTCGACCTGGTGGAACATCGGCGAGTGGGTGATATCGGAGTCGCAGCGATAGACACGGCCCGGGCAGACGATGCGGATCGGCGGCTGCTGCGATTCCATGGTGCGCACCTGAACCGGCGAGGTGTGGGTGCGCAGCAGCATGTTCGCATTGAAATAGAAGGTGTCGTGCATCGCCCGCGCCGGGTGGTGGCCGGGGATGTTGAGCGCTTCGAAGTTGTGGTAGTCGTCTTCGACTTCCGGGCCTTCGGCAACGCTGTAACCGATATGGGTGAAGAACTGCTCGACGCGTTCCAGGGTGCGGGTCACCGGGTGCAGGCCACCGGAGGCCTGACCGCGGCCCGGCAGGGTCACATCGATACGCTCGGACGCCAGCTTCTCGGCGAGCAAGGCCTGCTCAAGCACGGATTTGCGGGCATTCAGGGCGTCTTGCACCTGGCTCTTGGCAGTGTTGATCAGGGCGCCGGCTTTCGGGCGCTCCTCGGCCGACAACTTGCCCAGGGTCTGCATCAGGGCAGTCAGTTCGCCCTTCTTGCCAAGGTACTGAACCCGGAGCTGTTCCAGGGCGTTGACATCTTCGCTTTGTTGCACGGCCTCGAGCGCTTGGGAGACCAATGCATCCAGATTTTCCATTTACAGACTCCAGATACGAAATAGGGGAAGAGCTGTTAAGGCTCTTCCCCTATCTTTGACGTTGCCACCGGGCGAACCCGGTGATTGTCGGGGGACTTAAGCCAGAACGGCCTTAGCTTTCTCGACAATCGCAGCAAACGCCGCTTTTTCGTTCACTGCCAGATCAGCCAGGACCTTACGGTCGATTTCGATCGACGCTTTCTTCAGGCCAGCGATCAGACGGCTGTAGGACAGGCCGTTGACGCGAGCACCAGCGTTGATACGAGCGATCCACAGTGCACGGAACTGACGCTTGCGCTGACGACGGTCACGGTAGGCGTATTGGCCTGCCTTGATCACCGCTTGCTTGGCAACACGGAACACGCGCGAACGAGCGCCGTAGTAGCCCTTGGCGAGCTTCAGGATTTTTTTGTGACGAGCACGAGCGATAACGCCACGCTTAACACGAGCCATGAGTAATTACCTCTAAGTATCTTGACCGATTAACGAACGCGCAGCATGCGCTCGACTTTTGCGACGTCCGACGGACCGATCAGCGAGCTGCCACGCAGCTGGCGCTTACGCTTGGTGGACATCTTGGTCAGGATGTGGCTCTTGAAAGCGTGCTTGTGCTTGTAACCCGAAGCAGTCTTCAGGAAGCGCTTAGCAGCACCACTCTTGGTTTTCATTTTTGGCATGTTTAGTACTCCGCATTCATTAACAACTGATAACCATCAGGCCTGCCAGTGCCCGGGAGGTTATTTACGCTTCTTGGGAGCGATGACCATCATCAGCTGGCGTCCTTCCAGCTTAGGATGCTGTTCGACGGTGCCGAGCTCGATCAGGTCTTGTTCGACCCGCTTGAGCAGCTCCATCCCCAGTTCCTGGTGAGCCATCTCACGGCCGCGGAATCGCAGAGATACCTTGGCCTTGTCCCCATCTTCAAGGAAACGTATCAGGTTGCGTAGTTTTACCTGATAATCCCCTTCTTCCGTCCCTGGACGAAACTTGATTTCTTTGATCTGCTGCTGATGCTGGTTCTTCTTGGCAATCGCAGCCTGTTTTTTCTTCTCGAACAGGTGCTTGCCGTAGTCCATGATGCGGCAAACTGGCGGTACTGCATCAGCCGAGATCTCTACCAGATCCAGCTTGGCTTCTTCAGCCACGCGCAATGCTTCATCGATCGAAACAATACCGATCTGCTCGCCATCTGCGCCAATCAGGCGCACTTCGCGGGCGGTAATGTTTTCGTTGATCGGCGCCTTGGGGGCGGCCCGCTTGTCCTGTCTCATATCACGCTTAATAGTTCTTACTCCAAATCTTGGCGACCACGCCGGGAAACCGCTTGCTGCAACTGCACGGCGAACTGCTCGAGAGGCATTGACCCCAGGTCAACGCCTTCGCGGGTGCGCACAGCAACGGATCGTGTCTCGACTTCCCGATCCCCGATAACCAGGAGATAGGGAACCTTGAGCAAGGTATGCTCGCGGATTTTAAAGCCGATCTTCTCGTTTCTCAAGTCAACCTTGGCACGAAAACCGCTTTGATTGAGAGTTTTCTCCGCTTCGCGGGCAAAATCGGCCTGCTTGTCGGTGATATTCATGATCACCGCCTGGGTCGGCGCCAACCAGGCCGGGAAGGAACCGGCGTAATGTTCGATCAGCATGCCGATGAAACGCTCGAAGGAACCGAGGATCGCACGGTGCAGCATGACCGGGCGCTTGCGGTTGTTGTCTTCGGCGATATAGCTGGCGTCCAGACGCTCGGGCAGGTTCGGATCGTACTGCAGGGTGCCGCACTGCCAGTTACGGCCCAGGCAGTCACGCAGCGTGAACTCGATCTTCGGACCGTAGAAAGCGCCCTCGCCCGGCTGGTATTCCCACTCCAGGCCGGATTCGTTGAGCGCATCGGCCAGCGCACCTTCGGCGCGATCCCACAGCTCTTCGGAACCCACGCGCTTGGCCGGACGAGTCGACAGCTTCATGGCGATGTCGGTGAAGCCGAAGTCCTTGTAGACATCCAGCGTCAGCTTGATGAAGTCGGCCGCTTCCTTCTTCACCTGCTCTTCGGTGCAGAAGATGTGCGCATCGTCCTGCACGAAACCGCGCACGCGCATGATGCCGTGCAGCGCGCCGGACGGCTCGTTACGGTGGCAGGCACCGAACTCGGCCAGGCGCAGCGGCAGGTCACGGTAGGACTTCAGGCCCTGGTTGAACACCTGCACGTGGCACGGGCAGTTCATCGGCTTGACCGCGTAATCGCGATTTTCCGAGGCCGTGGTGAACATGTTCTCGGCGTAGTTGGACCAGTGACCGGAACGCTCCCAGAGAATGCGATCGACCACCTGCGGCGTCTTGATCTCCTGGTAGCCGTTCTCGCGCTGCACCTGGCGCATGTACTGCTCGAGCACCTGATAGACAGTCCAGCCATTGGCGTGCCAGAACACCATGCCCGGCGCTTCTTCCTGCAGGTGGAACAGGTCCAGCTGCTTGCCGATACGACGGTGATCGCGCTTCTCGGCTTCTTCGATGCGCTGGATATAGGCAGCCAGCTGCTTCTTGTCCGCCCAGGCGGTGCCGTAGACGCGCTGCAACTGCTCGTTCTTCGAGTCGCCGCGCCAGTAGGCACCGGAAATCCGGGTCAGCTTGAACGCCTTGAGGAAGCGCGTGTTCGGCACGTGCGGACCACGGCACATGTCGACGTATTCTTCGTGGAAGTACAGACCCATGGCCGTTTCATCGGGCATGTCGTCGATCAGGCGCAGCTTGTACTCCTCGCCACGGGACTTGAACAGCTCGATGACATCGGCGCGCGGCGTCATCTTCTTGATGACGTCGTAGTCCTTGTCGATCAACTCGGCCATGCGCTTCTCGATGGCCGCCATGTCTTCTGGCGTGAAGGGACGGTCGATGGCGATGTCGTAATAGAAGCCTTCATCGATGACCGGACCGATCACCATCTTGGCATTCGGATACAGCTGCTTGACCGCATGGCCAACCAGGTGAGCACAGGAGTGGCGGATGATTTCCAGCCCCTCTTCGTCCTTCGGCGTGATGATCTGCAGGGTGGCATCGGTATCGATGACGTCGCAGGCGTCGACCTGCCTGCCATTGACCTTGCCAGCCAGGGTGGCCTTGGCCAGACCCGCACCAATGGATTGAGCGACTTCCAGTACGGATACCGGATGATCGAACGAACGTTGACTGCCATCGGGAAGAGTAATGATGGGCATGGCGCCTCCTCTCCTAGTGGTGACCCCTACCAAAGGTCACGTGGGTTGGGATGAGCCAGGAAGCGATTCGGCGGTATATCTGCCTAACAATGGCAGGAGCCCGAGGACCAACCAGACCGAACCAGAGTCACTGGAGGTAAAGAGTACGGATGCTTTCAGAAAGCCTGAGCCCTGACAAGCCGCCGCGAACAACAAAGAACACAAAAGGCGATGCAGCACCCGAAAAATCCGGGCAATAAAAAAGGGGTCGCTTGGCGACCCCTTTTTATCGATTTGGTAGGCACAATTGGACTCGAACCAACGACCCCCACCATGTCAAGGTGGTGCTCTAACCAACTGAGCTATGTGCCTTCGATGGGTGCGCATTCTACGCAGATCTTTTCGGGCGTCAACAAGTTTTTTCGCTAACTTACTGAAATAGTCCAATTTTTTACGTTCGGCAGGATCGTTGAATATTTTGCACAGCCACTAGCCGGCTATTTGCAACTCAGGTAGCATCCGATCATTCGTAAAAAATAAAGAACAGAGGTTCAATATGGCGCACACGGCATACCCACAATCCTATTACGCCGCTTCTGCCAACCAGGCCGCTCAACGCCCCGCCCTGCAGGGAGAAGTGGAAACCGATGTGTGCATCATCGGTGCCGGCTACACCGGCCTGTCCACTGCCCTGTTCCTGCTGGAGAACGGTTTCAAGGTCAGCATCCTGGAGGCGGCCAAGGTCGGCTTCGGCGCATCCGGCCGCAACGGCGGACAGATCGTCAACAGTTATAGCCGCGACATCGATGTCATCGAACGTACTGTCGGCCCCAAGCAGGCCCAGCTGCTGGGGCAGATGGCCTTCGAGGGCGGCCGCATCATTCGTGAGCGCATCGCCAAGTACGACATCCAGTGCGACCTGAAGGACGGCGGCGTGTTCGCCGCACTGACCAGCAAGCAGATGGGCCACCTGGAAGCGCAGAAGAAGCTGTGGGAGCGCTACGGCCACACCCAGCTGGAACTGATGGACGCAGCGCGTATCCGTGAAGTGGTCGCCACCGACAACTATATCGGCGGCATGCTGGACATGAGCGGCGGCCATATCCACCCGCTGAACCTGGCACTGGGTGAAGCCGCTGCAGTCGAGTCGCTCGGCGGCGTGATCTACGAACAGTCGCCGGCCATTCGCATCGAGCGCGGCGCCAACCCGCTGGTGCACACCCCGGAAGGTCGTATCAAGGCCAAGTTCGTCGTGGTCGCGGGTAACGCCTACCTGGGCAACCTGGTACCGGAGCTGGCCGCCAAGTCGATGCCGTGCGGCACCCAGGTGATCACCACCGAGCCGCTCTCCGATGAGCTGGCCGCCAGCCTGTTGCCGCAGGACTACTGCGTCGAGGACTGCAACTACCTGCTCGACTACTACCGCCTCTCCGGCGACAAGCGCCTGATCTACGGCGGCGGCGTGGTCTATGGCGCACGCGACCCTGCCAACATCGAAGCCATCATCCGGCCGAAGATGCTCAAGACCTTCCCGCAACTGAAAGACATGAAGATCGATTACGCCTGGACCGGCAACTTCCTGCTGACCCTGTCGCGCCTGCCGCAAGTCGGTCGTATCGGCGACAACATCTACTACTCCCAGGGCTGCAGCGGCCATGGCGTGACCTACACGCATCTGGCCGGCAAGGTGCTGGCCGAGGCGCTGCGTGGCCAGGCCGAGCGTTTCGATGCCTTCGCCGACCTGCCGCACTACCCCTTCCCTGGCGGCCGCCTGTTCCAGGTTCCGTTCAGTGCCATCGGCGCGTGGTACTACACGCTGCGCGACAAGCTGGGCGTCTGACCCGAGCCTTCAACGAAAACGGCGCCCTCGGGCGCCGTTTTCGTTTGTCTCATGGACAGGCCGGCAAGGCCTGGCACTGTCCGGCCGAACCGGCGACCTGCGGCGGCGCGGCGAAGCGCGCGTCCTGCGGTGCCAGGCGCTGCGCGCATGCCTGGGCCTGGCGCGCCTCGCCCGCACAGCTGCGCTCCCCCAGCAGTTGGGACAGGTTGTACCAGCCGGCGGCGAAGTCGGGCTCGCGCTTGAGGCTCTCGCGCAAGGCCTGCTCGGCGCCCTTGCGGTCACCATCGGCATAGCGGCTGTTGCTCAGGGCGAACCAGGGCAGTGCCTGCTCCGGCCAGGCCTCGGCCGCACGGCGATAGGCACGACGCGCCGGCTGAGCGTTGCCGGTCTGCTCCAGGTCATTGGCCGCCTGCATCCAGGCGTGCATGTCGGCCTGCGCCGGCAGCCGCTCCGGCGGCAGCGTCAGCACCGCCCAGCGACCACCACGCGCCCAGGTCTTGTCGAAGCTGGTGAAGCTGTCTTCGAGCCGTCGCGTGGTGGCCGAACGCAGGACCAGCGTGCGTTCGCGGCGGTCATAACCCACCACCACTGCGAAGTGCCACTGGGGATACCAGTCGAACGCCAGGTTCTGCAGCACCAGCACCGGGTTGCCCGCCGCGACCTCCGCCAGTATCGCCTCCAGGCGCGGCTGCAACGGGTAGACCAGCAGCTCATGGCTGCGCGCAGCGGCGACCATCTCGACCTGCAGGCTGCCCTCGCGGCCGGGAAGGTAGACCTTGTCCTTGAGTGCACCGGGCGTCGTCAGCACGCCACGCTGGTTGAGCATGGTGGCCAGCGCCGCCGGCCCGCACTGATAGGCGTCCTGCGGGAAGAAGGGCACATCGGTCAACTCGACGCGTTCAGGCAGGCGCTGGGCCTCCGGCGATAACACCGGAGACCGCGCGCAGGCTGTGAGTAGAACGACGGATGCGATACAGCAGAGGCGGATCAGCGATTGATGCATTTGACGAAACTGAAGATGTTGGTGGCGCACAGCATATCAGTGATGATGAAGATCACCAGAAACAGCACGATGATGCCGACCACACCGGCACCGGCAGGCGCCTGATCGAGCTGCTGGTTGAACTGCGCCAGTTCGGCCGGCGTCAGGCTGGCAATACGCGACTCGACCTGCTCGCGATCGACGCCCATGGCGACCAGTTTGTCCTTGACCTGCTGATCATCGAGCATGGCCATCAGCTGTTGCTGGTCGACCTGGTGCTGCTGCTCGGCGATCACCTCCTGAGTGCCGATCATCGCGGCGTTCGCCGCAGGGATCTGCGCGACCAGCAGCAGATGAAACAGCGCAGTGACAGCGGCCAGACGACGCATGGCGGGGTTCATGGAAATTGTCATTGTGGTTATCTCCTGAGGGATGAGGTAGCCAATAGACAGCATCCGAATCGCTCAGGTTCAGACCACCAGTCCGCCGCCGCTCAGGTTTCCTGCAGCAGCTGGCTGAGCACCGCGCGCAGCTTGCCCGGCTTGACCGGCTTGTTCAGCAGTGGCGCCCCCAGAACCTGCAGCTGGCGACGACAGGCGTCGCTGCGGTCGGCGCTGATGATCAGCGCCGGGATCGTCCGGGAAAAGCGCTCGCGCAACTGCTGGATGACCTCGCAGCCCAGCACGCCGTGATCGAGGTGGAAATCGGCGAGGATCACCTCGGGCGCCCTGCCCTGCAGGTTCTCCAGCGCCTCGGGCAGATCCAGCGCGGTGACCACCTCGCAGCCCCACTGGCCGAGCAATGCCGCCATGCTGTGGAGAATGTCCGCTTCGTTGTCGATCACCAGCAGACGCCGCCCCGGCAGCGGATTGCCAAGCACCGCCTGCGCCGCCGGCTGCACCTGGCGCAGCGGATGCTGGCGGGCCAGCGGCACGCGGATGCTGAACAGCGAGCCGCGCCCCGGCTGCGAGCGTACCTGCACCGGGTAGCCGAGCATGCGGGCGATGCGCTCGACGATGGCCAGGCCGAGGCCGACCCCCTTGCGCTCCGCCGCGCGGCCGACGTCCAGCTGATTGAATTCGAGGAAGATGCTGTCCAGCTGATCGGCGGCGATGCCCCGCCCGCTGTCCCAGACCTGCAGTTCGACGAAGTCGCCGCGGCGCCGCGAACCGAGTAGCACCCCGCCCGCCTCGGTATAGCGACAGGCGTTGCTGAGGAAGTTGCGCAGAATGCGCGTCAGCAGACGAAAATCGGTGTGCACGGCGCAATCGGCGATCTGCACGCGCAGGCGCAGGCCACTGGCCCCGGCAACGCCCTCGAACTCCGAGGCCAGCGGCGCCAGCAGTTCTTCCAGGCGATAGGTGTCGACGTCCGGTTTGATCGCCGCCTGATCCAGCTTGGAGATGTCCAGCAGATCGGCCAGCAGGTCTTCGGCGCCTTCGAGTGCCAGGTGGCTGCGTTCGACCAGGTTGTGCTCGGCGCTCGGCAGCGCCCGCTCACGCAGCGTGGAGATCAGCAGGCGCGCGGCGTTCAGCGGCTGCAGCAGGTCATGGCTGGCCGCTGCCAGGTACTTGTCCTTGCTGCGATTGGCGGTCTCGGCGGCATCGCGTGCCTCGCGCAGGGCCAGTTCGATGCGTTCGCGCTCTTCGATCTGGCGCTGCAGGTTACGGTTGGATTCGAGCAGTTCGAAGGTGCGCGCGGCCACGCGCTGCTCCAGTTCGTCGTTGAGCAGCTGCAGGCGCTGCTGGGCCTGCTTGCGCTCGGTGATGTCGGCGACGAAACCCTCGAAGACTCCTTCGCTCTCGGGCTTGAGCAACAGGTTCATCAGCACGTCGATGGTGCTGCCGTCACGACGGCGCAGGCGCGTTTCGTAGCCGAGCAGAGCCTGCCCCTGGCTCAGGCAGTCGCGGA
Organism: Pseudomonas sp. BMW13; assembly: GCF_013357275.1. NCBI lineage: Bacteria > Pseudomonadati > Pseudomonadota > Gammaproteobacteria > Pseudomonadales > Pseudomonadaceae > Pseudomonas > Pseudomonas sp. BMW13. The sequence continues at coordinate 54,577 of NZ_SUKD01000017.1, forward strand.
TCAGCGCCAGCTCGTCGAAGCCGCCGACGAACAGGTGCCGGGCCAGGTCGTCCGGCGCCCACAATACCTGCAGCGGATCGTCATAGCCGAGCATGCGCGCCATCGCCGGATTGGCCGCCAGCACACCGTCCTGCAGGCTGGCCTGGATGATGCCGTGCACGGCGTGTTCGAACAGCCATTTGTAGCGATTGCGCTCGACTTCCAGCTCTTCCAGGCGCGCCAGCAGCTCCGGGTAATGGCTCTTGCGCGCCGACTGGCTGCCAAGACCGAGCAGCCCGGCCAGCGCCTCGTCAGAGCGCCTCGCCATAGACCACCTCGACGTCTCGCTGCGTGGACTCGCGCGGGTTGGTGAGAATGCAGGGGTCGTCCATGGCGTGGCTGGACAGGAAGGGAATGTCCGAGGTGCCGACACCGTGCAGCCCCAGGGTCTCGCGGAAGCCCACGGCATGCTTGAAGGCGATCAGGTGCTCGACCAGGCGCTGGCGAATCTGCGCATGGTTGAGGCCACGGCAGTCGATGCCGAGGGTCTCGGCGATCACCTTGAAGCGCTCCGGCGCCGCGCTGTAGTTGAACGCCACCACATGCTCGACCAGCACCGCATTGCACAGGCCGTGCGGCAGGTCGAGGAAGCCGCCCAGGCTGTGGCTCATGGCATGCACCGCGCCGAGGATGGCATTGGAGAACGCCAGGCCGGCCTGCATGCTGCCGAGCATGATCTTCTCGCGCAGGGCGATGTCGTGCGGGTTGGCGATCATCTCCACCAGGTTGCCGTTGATCAGGCGCATGGCCTCCAGCGCGTGCGGGTCGGTCAGCGGGCCGTTGCCGGTGGATACGAAGGCTTCGATGGCGTGCACCATGGCGTCGATGCCGGTACAGGCGGAGAGGAAGGGGTCCATGCTCAGCGTGGTTTCCGGGTCGATCAGCGACACATCGGGCACCACGGCCTTGCTGACGATGGAGAACTTCATCCGCTCCTGCTGGTTGGAGATGATCACGAACTGCGACACGTCGGCCGAGGTGCCGGCGGTGGTCGGAATCAGGATCAGCGGCGGGCTGGGCACGCGGATGGTATCCACCCCTTCGAATTCGAGGATGCTGCGCCCGTGAGCGACGACGATGCCGATGCCCTTGGCGCAATCCATCGGGCTGCCGCCCCCTACCGCGACGATGACGTTGCAGCCCTCGCTGCGGTACAGCTCGGCGCCTTCCATCACCTCCTCGACCCGGGGGTTGGGCGACACGCGGGTGTACAGGCAGTAGTCGATGCCCTGGTTCTGCAGGCTCGCCTGCACGTCACCCGCCCAGCCAGCAGCGACCACGCCCGGGTCGGAAACCACCAGCACCTTGCGTGCACCGAAGGTCTTGGCGTAGTTGCCGACATTGTGCCGAGAGCCGGCACCGAAGATGATCTCGGGAGAAACGAACTTGCGCAGCTGACTCAAATCGTGGCTCATACAACGGCCTGAAGTTTCTTGTTATGGATGGCGCTCAGCCTACTGCATTGCTCGGCTAATGCAATGCGACCAGCGTTCAGTGCAAACCCTGGTAGAAGGCATGCTCGGCGCGCAATGCGCTGGCCAGATTGGCAGCCTGGCGAAAGCCGTGGCGTTCTTCGGCGAACAGCTGGTATTCGACCGGCAAACCGCGCTGGCGCAGCGCCTCGACCATGGCTTCGGTCTGGCTCGGCACCACCACCGCGTCCAGGGCGCCCTGAAAGAAGATCACCGGCACGCGGATGCGTTCGGCCTGCCACAGGGGCGTGCGCGTGCGGTAGCGTCCGGCATGCTGCTGCGGGTCGCCAATCAGCCAGTCCAGGTAGTCGGCCTCGAACTTGTGCGTCAGCCTGCGCAGGGCCAGCGGATCGCTGACACCGTAGAGGCTGGCGCCGCCGCGCAGCGTCGGCAGCTCGACCAGGGCGCGCAACGCACTGAAGCCACCGGCACTGCCACCGCGCACGAACACGCGCTGCGGATCGACGCGCCCGGCCTCGACCAGGCTATCGATGGCGGCGCGGATGTCCTCGACCTCCAGCTCGCCCCAGCCACCGGCCAGACGCAGGCGGTACGCGCGGCCATAGCCGCTGCTGCCACGGTAGTTGAGGTCGAGCACGGCGTAGCCGCGCAGCGTCCAGAAGGCGATGCGCGGGTCGAATACCGGGTAGCAGGCGGAGGTCGGGCCGCCATGCAGGAAGATCACCAGCGGCGGACGCGTCACGGCCGGGACAGGCGCGTAGAAGAAGCCGTGGCAATGCTCGCCCTGCCCCACCGGGCAACTCAGGCCCTCGGGGCGGGAAAGCAGCGGCGCGGGCAAGGGCTGCGCCCCACCGGCAAGGACCTGCAGAGCGCCATCGCAGCGGCGAATGGCGAGTACCGCCGGCAGCCGATCCGGTGCGGCGGCGATGCAATAGAAATACTCGGCATCCGCGCTCAGGCCACGGAAACGTGTGAAGCCCGCGGCCAGCCGACGCTCGCCGGCTGCGTGGTGCCCCGCCGCGCTCGCGCCCAGCGCACAGGCAACCAGCACGCCCGTACCCTGCTCGAAACGGCTCAGCAGGAACTCGCCATCGTCCAGCGCCAGGTAGGTGCGCCCGCCCAGCTGCCACGGCGCTGCGGCGTGATCGCCAGGTGCGACGCCCAGTTTCATGCGCTCGTCGACGCACTCCGGCTGCCACCAACCGGCCTGATCGCTCAGCACCCACAGCCGCCCCTGCGCGTCGAAACGTGGCTGCTGCAGAGATCGATCCCCCGCCTGACCAGCCAGCACACGGGTGCGCTCGCCCGACTCGCGCTGGCACAGGCGCGTGGCGATCCAGGGCTGGTCGGGGCGATCCCACTCGATCCAGGCCAGGCGCCGGCCATCGGCATCGGCCACCGGCGCCGCGTAGAAGTCGGCGCCCTCCACCAGCACGTCGCGCTTGCCGGTGAGGCCGATGCGCACCAGTCGATGCACTACAGCATCGCCTTCATGACTTTCCTCGACCGCCAGCAGCGCCTGCCAGGCAGGCACGAAGCACAGGTCACCGTAGCGGCAACTGGCGTTTGCCGTCAGCGCCTGCGGCTCGCCTTGCGCAGGAGCCAGCGGCAGATGGTAGACCTGCTGATCAGCCTCATTGACCAACGCCACACCCTGATCGGTGGCGCAGCAGGCGCCGCCGCCGTACTCGTAGACCCGGCTGCGCACGGAGAACCCCGCTGGCGTCAGTTCCCGGCTCGCACCATCGCGCCAGAAGAACAGCCCGCAACGCGCCCGTTCAGGATCGAAGGCCACCCACAGCAGGCCACCATGAGCCGCCTGCAGCTCGGCGAAGTCGGCGCTGGCGGCAACGGCCTGCTCGGCACTCCAGAGCAAGTCGGGGTCGCGCTCGTCTACGCCTTGCATATGATCCGCGAGGCCTTCTCGTTGCGAAACTGCAGGGCGTCCAGCCCCAGCGGCGCGGCCTCGGCCTGCTGGCGGGCGGCGAGGATCAGGTCATGCCGCGCCGACTTGCTGCACACCGGGTCGGCATTGCTGGCGTCACCGGTGAGCATGAAGGCCTGGCAGCGACAGCCGCCGAAGTCCTTGTCCTTCTCGTCGCACGAGCGGCACGGCTCGGGCATCCAGTCGTCGCCGCGAAAGCGATTGAAACCGAACGAATGCCGCCAGATATGCTCGACGCTGTGCTCGCGCACATTGGGAAACTGCACCGGCAGCTGCCGCGCGCTGTGGCAGGGCAAGGCGGTGCCGTCGGGGGTGATGTCGAGGAACAGGTTGCCCCAGCCGTTCATGCAGGCCTTCGGGCGTTCCTCGTAGTAGTCCGGGGTGACGAAGATCAGCTTGCACGGGTGCTGCTGCGCCGCCAGCTTGTCGCGCCACTGGTTGGTGATGCGCTCGGCGCGCTCCAGCTGCGCCCGCGTCGGCAGCAGCCCGGCACGGTTGAGTTCGGCCCAGCCGTAGAACTGGCAGGTGGCGAGCTCGACGAAGTCCGCCTCCAGCTCCAGGCACAGTTCGATGATGCGCTCGATGTTGTCGATGTTGTGCCGGTGGGTGACGAAATTGAGCACCATGGGGTAACCGTGCGCCTTGACCGCACGGGCCATCGCCAGCTTCTGGGCGAAGGCCTTCTTCGAGCCGGCGAGCAGGTTGTTCACCTCCTCGTCGGCAGCCTGGAAGCTGATCTGGATGTGATCCAGCCCGGCCTCGGCGAACTCGGCAATGCGCGCCTCGCTCAAGCCGATGCCGGAGGTGATCAGGTTGGTGTAGTAGCCCAGGCCACGGGCCGCCGCGATCAGCTCGGCCAGGTCCTGGCGCACCAGTGGCTCGCCGCCGGAGAAACCCAGCTGCGCAGCGCCCAGTTCACGGGCCTGGCGGAAGACCTCGATCCATTCGGCAGTGGACAGCTCGGCGCCCTGCCGGGCGAAGTCCAGCGGGTTGGAGCAGTACGGGCACTGCAGCGGGCAGCGGTAGGTCAGTTCGGCCAGCAGCCACAGCGGCGGCCCGACCTGCACGTCCGGCTTAGCGAAGCTCGATCCAGAACTGAGCATGGGCCACCTCCATGAAGGCGAGGATGTCTTCGTCGATACCAGGTACGTCCGGGAAGCGCTGGTGCAGGTTGCCGATGATCTCGGCCACCGAGCGCTTGCCGTCGACCTGCTGGAGAATCTCGCTGGCGCTGTCGTTGAGCTTGATCATGCCTTCCGGATAGAGCAGCACGTGGCAGCCCTGGGCCGGTTCGAACTGCAGGCGAAAGCCACGGCGGATGGCAGGTACATTGGCCAGGATCGAGGCGCTCATGGATGGCTCCGTCATCATCTGGCTCATGGCGCGATCCCCCGATGCCAGAGGCACTGGTCGGTCACCGTGTGATACGGCGGGCGTTGCAGTTCATAGGCCATGCTCATGGCATCGAGCATGCTCCACAGCACGTCCAGCTTGAACTGCAGGATCTGCAGCATGCGCTCCTGGGCATCGCGGCTGCGGTAGTGCTCGAGGGTGATGCGCAGGCCATGCTCGACATCTCGGCGCGCTTCCTTCAGGCGCTTGCGGAAGTAGTCGTAGCCGCTGCCGTCGATCCACGGGTAGTGCTGCGGCCAGCTGTCCAGGCGCGACTGGTGAATCTGCGGGGCGAACAGCTCGGTGAGCGAGCTGCTGGCCGCTTCCTGCCAGCTGGCGCGGCGGGCGAAGTTGACGTAGGCATCGACGGCGAAACGCACGCCCGGCAACACCAGTTCCTGCGACAGCACCTGCTGGCGATCCAGGCCGACCGCTTCGGCCAGGCGCAGCCAGGCCTCGATGCCGCCCTCCTCGCCGGGGGCACCGTCGTGGTCGAGAATGCGCTGCACCCACTCGCGGCGAGTCTCGCGATCCGGGCAGTTGGCGAGAATCGCCGCATCCTTGAGCGGGATGTTCACCTGGTAGTAGAAGCGGTTGGCCACCCAGCCCTGGATCTGCTCACGGCTGGCGCGCCCTTCGTACATGGCGCGATGGAACGGGTGGTGGATGTGGTACAGCGCGCCCTTGGCGCGCAGCGCCTGCTCGAATTCGGCAGGACTCATGGCAGGTTGGCTCATCGGCACTCCGTCTTGTTGTCATCGGCCTGTTACAGCGTGATGCTCATGCCATCGAATGCGACCTCGACACCCTGCGCATCCAGTTCGGCGCGCTCGGGCGAGTCGAGGTCGAGAATCGGGTTGGTGTTGTTGATATGGATGAGGACCTTGCGCGCCGCCGGCAGGCCTTCGAGGACCTCGAGCATGCCGCCCGGGCCGCTCTGGCACAGGTGGCCCATCTCGCTGCCGAGCTTGTCGCCGACTTCGCACACGCGCATCTCGTCGTCACGCCACAGCGTGCCGTCCACCAGCAGGCAGTCGGCGCGGCGCATCCAGCTCAGCAGTTGCTCGTCCACCTGGCCGAGGCCCGGGGCGTAGAACAGGCTGCGGCCACTGCGCCGGTCCTCGATGAACAGGCCGATGTTGTCGCCCGGATGCGGGTTGCCACGGTGTGGCGAGTACGGCGGTGCGCTGCTGCGCAGAGCGATGGCGGTGAGGCTCAGTGCCGGGCAGGCCGGAATGCTGAACGGCTTGGCGTCGAGGCCGATCAGGCGATGCTGCAGCCCGCCATTCCAGTGGCTGAGCATGTTGAACAGCGGAAAGCCCGTGGTCAGGTCCTGATGGACCATCTCGGTACACCAGACCTCGTGCGGGCAGCCTTCGCGCAGGGTCAGCAGACCGGTGCAGTGATCGATCTGGCTGTCGAGCAGGACGATGCCGGCGATCGCCGTGTCGCGCAGCTTGCGCGCCGGCTGCAGCGCCGGGAAGGCCTCGATCTGCGCGCGGATGTCGGGCGAGGCGTTGCACAGGATCCAGCGCTCGCCATCATCGGAAATGGCAATGGACGATTGCGTGCGCGGTTGCGCGCGCAGGGAGCCGGCGCGCACGCCACGGCAGTTGCGGCAGTTGCAGTTCCACTGCGGGAAACCACCGCCGGCGGCGGAGCCAAGAATCTGGATATGCATGACGGGTCACCAGCGGGATGCCCCGGTCGAGCCGGGGCCAGGAGCGATCAGCGGTTGGCGAAATACAGGGTGACTTCGAAGCCAATACGCAGGTCGGTGTAGGCGGGTTTAGTCCACATGGTGCGGTCCTCTTGTTATTCAGCCGGGGCATTCCGGCAACCCCATTAAGCCCCCGCCAGGCAGGTGGCCAAATGGTACTTTGGGAGGAGATTCGCCTGGCATTGGTAGGTACGGTCGACCGTCGCGACGCCGGGGTCAGGCAACCGGCGCGCAGAAAAAACGCGGCCGAAGCCGCGTTGCGATAAGGATCTGCTGCCGTTCAGGCCCATAGCTGCCTGCAGACCCACCCGGACAGGGTTGCTCGCCTGGCAATAGGGCGGCGCGCCGGAGCGAGCGCACCGCCCTGGGTACATGGCCGGCTCACGATCCCGCGAGCCGGAGACCTGCTGCCAATGCAGCAGCAGATGCTGTGCTGGCGGTCAGAAGAAGCCCAGCGGATTGATGTCGTAGCTGACCAGCAGGTTCTTGGTCTGCTGGTAGTGATCGAGCATCATCTTGTGGGTCTCA
>NZ_SUKD01000018.1:0-177584 GCF_013357275.1 Pseudomonas sp. BMW13
TGCTGATCAGCTTCCTGCTGGTGATCACCTACATCCCGGCCGTGTCCATGGCCCTGCCGAACTGGCTGGGCATGAGCTGAGCCCGATAGAACGCTGCTACTTCGGTACCTCGTGTACCCACTCCGCCCGGCCCTAGTGCCGGGCTTTTTTTGGCCTGCCATCGCCCGACACAGTCACCGCGATTACCACACGGCCTGCCTCCATCTCGCGTAAAGTCGCGACACTCCGACCAAGGAATCCCGAGCATGATCCGACGCAGCCTGAAATCCGTGGTGACCACCTGGCTCACCGGCCTGCTGGCGCTGCTGCCACTGGTCCTGACCATGGCCCTGCTGGCCTGGATCTTCAGCCTGCTCAACCGCCTGGTCGGCCCGTCGACCATGATCGGCCAGCTGTTCGCTGCCCTTGGCCAGCCCTTCTCCAGCAATGGCTACATGGCCTGGCTGCTCGGCAGCCTGGTCCTGCTGGCCAGCCTCTACCCGCTGGGACTGGCCGTACAACTGGGCCTGCGCCGCCCCCTGGCGTGGCTGTTCGACCACACGCTGCGCCGCACCCCGCTGATCGGCAACTTCTACAACCTGGCCGACCGCTTCGTCGGCCTGCTGGACAAGAGCAAGAACCCGGACATCACCACCATGGCGCCGGTCTGGTGCTTCTTCGGGGGTGACGGCGTGGCGGTACTCGCCCTGCGCCCCAGCTCGGAAACGGTGGAACTGGAAGGGCGTGCCTACTGCGCGATCCTCGTGCCGACCGCACCGATTCCGGTGGGCGGCGGCCTGCTCTACGTGCCTCAGGAGTGGGTTCGCCCGGCGGACATGGGCGTCGAGCAGCTGACCAGCATCTACGTCTCCATGGGCCTCACGCCACCCGGCAAGCGCACGACCGAGCCCGCCACGCCAGGCAGCCGCTAGACCAATGGCAGGCTGGTGGTGGACTTGATCTCCGACAGGGCGACGATGGAGTTCACCTCCTGGATGCCCGGCACCAGCGACAGCTTCTCGAAGAAGAAGCGCTCGTAAGCCTCGATGTCGCGCGTGACGATACGCAGCATGAAGTCCACCGCCCCCATCAGCACGTGGCACTCCAGCACCTCGGGAAACTCGCGCATGGCTTCGGCGAACTCGGTGAGGTTGGAGCGGCCATGGGCATTCAGCTTGACCTGGGCGAACACCTGGGTGTGCAGGCCGATCAGCTTGCGATCCAGCAGGGTCACCTGCTTGCGAATCACCCCCTCTTCCTTGAGGCGCTGAATACGACGCCAGCACGGCGACTGCGACAGGCCGATACGCTCGGCGATCTCGGCCGTGGACAGGCCGGCATCCTCTTGCAGCAGCGCGAGAATGCGCTGGTCGTAGGCATCCAGCTCGACGGACATAAAAATTCCCCAATCACTCAATACTGAGGAAACTCTATCCACATAACCGGCAAAATAACAGAAAACAAGGCAGAACTTTTGCCGCCGCAAGGGGGAAACTTAGGCAAAACCTGCCCCGAGTCGCCACCATGCCTGATACCACGCCGTTCCCCGCTGTCCACCATCGTCGCGATCCCTGGCAGGATCGCCCGGATGCCTGCGCCGAATACCAGCTGCGCACCGATGCGGAAGCCGATGTACTGTGCCGCCTGCTCGGCCTGTTCGCCCAGCTGCAGCTGCTGCCCGAGGCGCTGCAGGTCCAGCGCCAGCAGGACGATCTGCATATCAGCCTGCGCCTGCAAGGCCTCTCGGTGCATCGCGCGGGTGTCCTGGCGCAGAAGCTGCGGGGCCTGGTCTGCGTCTGGCAGGTGACCTGGCAGCATCTGGATCACAACCTGGTGACGGAGGTCGCCTGAAGCGGGCGCTCGATCACGCCAGGCCCTTCGCCCTTCTGCAGCTTTTCGGGCATCCTAGTTCGGCTAACCTTGTTCAGGTCGACCCCTAGGAGCCCTCATGTCCGCCTTCACTGCCACCGCCCCTGATCGCGTACTGGACCTTGGCGACCTGTTGCGCGAACTGGTCGCCCATGGCCGGGTCGACCAGGACGTGGCCGAGCAGTGCCTGGCGATCCGCCGCAGCTCGCTGAACAACAACCAGCACCCGCTGGAGTTCCTCGCCGCCCAGCAGGTCGACGACCTGACACGGCCGGGCAAGAAGCTCGACCTGGAAACCCTGACCGTGTGGCTGGCCAACTTCTCCGGGCAGCCCTATCTGCGCATCGACCCACTGAAGATCGACGTGCCGGCGATCACCCCGCTGATGTCCTACGCCTTCGCCCAACGCCACAAGATTCTTGCCGTGGCGGTGGACAGCGAAAGCGTCACCATCGCCAGCAGCCAGCCGCTGGTACACAGCTGGGAAGCCAACCTGGTGCACGTGCTCAAGCGCCCGATCAAGCGCGTGGTGGCCAACCCCGCCGACATCCAGCGCTTCACCACCGAGTTCTATCGCCTCGCCCGCTCGGTCAGTGGCGCCAATGCCACCGACCAGAAGGTCAGCGGCGTCGGCAACTTCGAACAGTTGCTCAGCCTCGGCGCCCAGGACCAGGAGCCGGACGCCAACGATGCGCACATCGTCAACATCGTCGACTGGCTGTTCCAGTACGCCTTCCAGCAGCGCGCCAGCGATATCCATATCGAGCCGCGCCGTGAACAGGGCACCGTGCGCTTTCGCATCGACGGCGTGCTGCACACCGTCTACCAGTTCCCCGCCCAGGTCACCATGGCGGTGGTCAGCCGCCTGAAGAACCTGGGGCGAATGAACATCGCCGAGAAACGCAAGCCGCAGGACGGCCGGGTGAAGACCAAGACCCCGGACGGCAACGAGGTGGAACTGCGCCTGTCGACCCTGCCCACCGCCTTCGGCGAGAAGATGGTGATGCGTATCTTCGACCCCGACGTGCTGCTGAAGAGCCCCGACCAGCTGGGCTTCTCGCCGGACGACCTGCGCCGCTGGGAGAGCATGACCTGCCAGCCCAACGGCATCATCCTGGTCACCGGCCCCACCGGTTCGGGCAAGACCACCACGCTGTACACCACGCTCAAGCAGCTGGCCACCGAAGAGGTGAACGTCTGCACCATCGAGGACCCGATCGAGATGATCGAGGGGGCCTTCAACCAGATGCAGGTGCAGCACAACATCGACCTGAGCTTCGCCAGCGGCGTGCGTGCCCTGATGCGTCAGGACCCGGACATCATCATGATCGGCGAGATCCGCGACCTGGAAACCGCCGAGATGGCCATCCAGGCCGCGCTCACCGGCCACCTGGTGCTCAGCACCCTGCACACCAACGACGCCCCCAGCGCCATTACCCGTCTGCTCGAACTGGGCGTGCCGCACTACCTGCTCAAGGCCACCGTGCTCGGCGTCATGGCCCAGCGCCTGGTGCGGACCCTGTGCCCGCACTGCAAGGCACCGGTGCAACTCGACGAAGACAGCTGGAGTGGCCTGACCAAGCCCTGGAGCTCGCCGCTGCCGAACCATGCGCAACGCGCCGTGGGCTGCCTGGAATGCCGCGAGACCGGCTACCGCGGGCGCGCCGGGGTGTACGAAATCATGCTGATCAACGATGCCATCCGCCCGCTGATCAATGCCGACACCGACCTCACCGCCCTGCGTCGCGCGGCGTTCAAGGACGGTATGCGCAGCCTGCGCCTGTCCGGCGCGCAGAAGGTCGCCGCCGGGCAGACCACGATCGAGGAAGTGCTGCGCGTGACGCCGCAGAGCGAGCAACGCTGAAGCCTCGAGCGCGCTCGCTGCACGCCCCGCGTCGTCACGTCGCACTGTGCGGCCGTTCACCTGGCAGCGCTTGCATGTCAGGTGCTGCCAGGCACTGAGAAGGGGTCGGCGGCAATCCCGCAGCGGCTATGCTTAGATGCGAAATAGGCGCAGCACACCTTGCCTGCGCCCGCACAAGGTATGCATGAGGGAGATCGCATCATGGAAATCGGTGGCGTCCTGCTACTGTTCGTCGGCCTGGCTGTGGCCATCGTCTACATGGGCTTCAAGGTGGTGCCGCAGGGCTCGGAATGGACGGTGGAACGCTTCGGTCGCTACACCACGACGCTGAAGCCCGGGCTCAACATCATCGTGCCGGTGATGGACCGCATCGGTCGCAAGCTGAACGTCATGGAGAGCGTGCTGGATATTCCGCCGCAGGAAGTGATCAGCTCCGACAACGCCATCGTGCAGATCGACGCCGTGTGCTTCTTCCAGGTGATCAACGCCGCCCAGGCGGCCTACGAGGTCAACCACCTGGAGCACGCCATCCGCAACCTGGTGATGACCAACATCCGCACCGTGCTGGGCTCGCTGGAGCTCGATGCCATGCTCAGCCAGCGTGACGCCATCAACGAGCGCCTGCTCAAGACCGTGGACGAGGCCACCGCTCCCTGGGGCATCAAGATCACCCGCATCGAGATCAAGGACATCAGCCCGCCCGCCGACCTGGTGGAGGCCATGGCCAGCCAGATGAAGGCCGAGCGCCTCAAGCGTGCGCAAATTCTCGAGGCCGAGGGCGCCCGCTCGGCCGCCATCCTCACTGCCGAAGGGCACAAGCAGGCGGAGATTCTTCGCGCCGAGGGCGAGCGCCAGGCCGCGTTCCTCGAAGCCGAAGCCCGTGAGCGGGCCGCGCAGGCCGAAGCCGAGGCGACCCGCGTGGTGTCCCAGGCCATCGCCGCCGGCAACGTCCAGGCGGTGAACTACTTCGTGGCCCAGAAGTATGTCGAGGCCCTGGGCCAGCTCGCCTCCGCCAACAACAGCAAGGTGGTGCTGATGCCGCTGGAGGCCAGCCAGGTGATCGGTGCCGTCGGCGGCATCGGCGAAATCGTCAAGGCCACCTTTGCCAGCGACGGCTCTGCAGAGAAGCGGAGCTGAGGCATGATCCAGTACCTGCAAAACCTGTCGTTCTGGGACTGGCTGGCCCTGGCTACCATCCTGCTGATCCTCGAAGTCTTCGGTGCCGGCGGCTACCTGCTGTGGATCGGCCTCGCGGCCGCCTGTGTCGGTGTGCTGACCTACCTGTTCCCGGCGCTACCGTGGGTCTGGCAGTTCTTTCTGTTCGGCCTGCTGGCCATTCTCACCGCAGTGGTCTGGTGGCGCCGCCAACGCAGCCCCCTGCCCCCCAGCGACCAGCCCGGCCTGAACCGGCGCGGCAGCGAGCTGCTCGGGCGGCGCTTCGCCCTGCACGAGGCGATCATCGACGGACGCGGCAAGATCAAGGCCGGCGACAGCCTGTGGCTGGTCAGCGGCCCCGACCTGCCAGCCGGCAGCCCGGTCAAGGTCGTGGCCCAGGAGGGTGTGGTCCTGAAAGTGGAACAGGACGCAGCCCGCGAGACCGTCCGCTAGCCAAGGCGGCCGGCCATCGCCACGACGGAACCTGTGGCTCCTGACACCACTCTGAACGAGTGTGCCTAATTCACAGGAGCTTCATCATGCGAGCAATAAGCCGGGCCGCCATGGCATTGAGCGCCTTCCTGATTGCCCAGAGCGCAGCCGCGGATGGCCTGCTGCGTGACATTCTGTCCTCGGGCGCGACCACCGCGTCGACCTACCTGACGTTCAAGGACCGCAAGCTGGTCGCTGCCGCGGAGGAGGATGCCAGCAGCTTCGTCGCCAGTGCCGGCGAGATTCGCGGCCCGCACCTGGAAGCCGCGCTGCAGCAGTTGCGCGCAGGCAACCCCGAGCTGCAGGACGCCGACGACATGGCGCTGGCCAGTGCCATCCTGGCGTCCTCGGCGGCTCCGCGCGACACCCGCACGGCCATTCCCGCCGAGTAACTCGCGCCCATAAAAAATGCCCGTATCCGGAAGATACGGGCATTTTCTTGAGCACAGCTCGGGACTACACAGCTGCAAGGCTTCCCGAGCGACTCAGACCTTACATCAGCGGCAGGGTGTAGCTGACGATCAGGCGGTTTTCATCGATGTCGTTCGCGAAGTTGGAGCGAACGGTGGCGTTACGCCAGCGAACACCCAGGTTCTTCAGCGCGCCTTCCTGGAAGACGTACATCAGCTCGGTGTTGCGCTCCCACTCACGACCTTCGGAAACGCCACGGCCGCGATCGACGTTGTCGCCGGTCAGGTAACGGGTCATGAAGGTCAGGCCCGGGATACCGATCGAGGCGAAGTTGAAGTCATAGCGCGCCTGGTAGGACTTCTCGTCCTTGTTGGCGAAATCGCTGATCTGCACGTAGTTGACCAGGAACGGGTCGGTACCGTTGATGTAGGCGAAACCGGTGTCGCCGCTCATCTTCTGGTAGCCCAGACCGAAGGCATGGCCGTCCAGCGAGTAGGTGACCATGGCGCCGAAGGCCTTGTTGTCCACGTTGCTGCGATTGCCGTCATCGGTCGAGCGGGCGAAGCGCACGTCGGTCTTCAGGCTCTGCTTGTCGCCCAGCGGCAGGACGTGCACGGCGCTGAAGGAGTGCTGCTTGTACAGCTCGTCCAGGTTGGAGTAGTAGTAGCCGGCCGTCAGGTCCTTGGTCAGCTTGTAGGTGCCGCCGACGAAGTCGAACGAATCGGTGGTGGCGCCACCAGAGGTGGTGATACCACGGCGACCGCCGCTGGTGATGGCGATGTCTTCGTAGTCACCGGAGTTACGGTGGTTGACCTCACGCACGTGAGCGGCTTCCAGCATCAGGCCGTCGATTTCCTGGGAGACCAGGTGACCGGCTTCGAATACCTGGGGCAGCAGACGGCCGTCGCTGGAGGCGATGGCGGCGTTCTTGAACTGCATCTGGCCAACGCGCAGGGTGCTGTTGGAGACCTTGACCTTGGCGGCTACAGCCAGGTCCGAGTAGTTGTCCTGCGAACCACCCGAGCGATCCGGAACCAGCAGACCGCTACCAGCGGTACCGTCACCGGAATCCAGCTTGAAGCCGAACATGCCGATCGCATCGGCACCGAAGCCTACGGTACCTTCGGTGAAACCGGAGTTCATGCGCAGAATGAAACCTTGGGCCCACTCGTCCTGCTTGGACTGGCTCGGGGCCGGAGTGTCGCTGTTGCCCTGACGGAAATCGCGGTTGAAGTAGAAGTTGCGCGCTTCCAGGCTGACCTTGGTATCGCCGACCAGATCGGCGAAGGCCACTTGGCTCAGGCCCAGGGTGCTGGCGGCTACGGCCAGTGCCAGGGAGGTCTTTCTCATTATGTTTCTCTCCAGTGTGTTTTGAGTTGACGCATCGTCCGACGCAGGCTTCGGCACGAAGAGGCAGGTCGGAACGAATAGGGCAGACGCAACCGCGAGCCAGGGTGCGACAACGACCTGGCTCGAGCGGGTACGTGAAAAATTCAGGTAGTACAGAACAACGGCGAACGCAGGACAGCGGCCGAACTGAGGCAGGCAGAATGGTGCATGGTTGGCTTCTCTCGTCGTTGTTATTTTGCGCCGACATCCCGCCGGCATCTCGCGGGGCCTACGCAGATAGCGTGCCAGATCGTGAAAACACCTCAGCAAGCTATCTAGAACAGTAGGTTACATTTTTTCTGCAGGTCAGTGACCATTTAGTCACAGGGCTCTACAGGCAAGTTTCCGCTCACCACGACTGCCTTTCAGGCGGAAAACCGCCAAGTCATCAACCGACCACGATCTGATTCTTGCCCTGGCGCTTGGCCAGGTACATGGCCGCGTCGGCACGCGCATAGAGCGCGTCAAGGCTGGCATCGGCCGCCAGCAGGCTGGTCAGCCCCTGGCTGACCGTGATGCGGAAGCTCGTCCCTTCGTGCTGGAAGCCGAGGCGTTGCACCTCGCGTTGCAAGCGTTCGGCCACCTGCAGTGCGACATCCGGCTCACAGCCCGGGAACAGCGCGGCGAACTCCTCACCGCCGATGCGCCCGAACAGGTCGCCACGCCGCAGCGCGTTGCTGCCACAGTGCGCCAGGCGCCGCAGGACATCGTCGCCGGTCTGATGGCCATAGTGGTCGTTGATCTTCTTGAAGTCGTCGAGATCGAGCAACAGAAAGGCCAGCGGGCTGCCGAACTTGCGGGCATGCTCGAACTCGCGGCGGGCACATTCGAAGAAATGCCGGCGGTTGCTGCTCTGGGTCAGTACGTCGGTGGTCGCCAGACGGTGCAGCTCGCCTTCCAGGCGCTTTTTCTCGGTGATGTCCTCGGCAATGCCGACGATCACCGGCCCCTGCTGCCTTCCCCAGGGACTGACGAAGCACTTGTCGCTGAGCCAGCGCAGCTGGCCATCGGCACGGATGATGCGGTACTCGCGGCTCTCCACGGCCCCGGTTTCCAGCACCTTGGCCAGGCTCTCGGCCGCATAGTCGACATCGTCCGGGTAGATGCTGTTGCGCCACTCGCCGTAATCCGCCAGCAGCAGGGCGGCCGAGCGGCCGAAGATGCGTTCATAGGCCGGGCTGACGTAGATCATCCGCTGCTCGTTCCAGTCGAACGCCCAGAGCACGGCATTGACGCTGCCGAGCAGGCTGCTGAACAGCTGCTCGCGCTCGCCCAGGCGCTCGACCTCGGCGCGGCTATGCAGCAGGGCCAAGGTCAATTCTTCCAATTCGGAAACAGCGTTGCCTTCAGCATCCATTACAGCAGCCATCCCTTCCCTCGCGTCGCATTGAAATGATCATAGTGCGAGTTCTTGGACAAAAACGAAGGCCCGCCGTTCGGCGGGCCTTCGTGTGTAACGAACGGCGCTCAGGCAGCCACGCCGGCCGGGCGCAGCGAGTAGGTCTTGAGCTGCTCGGCGAAGTCACGCAGCGACTGGATGCCACTGGCCTCGGCCTCGTGCACCCACTGCTTCATCGCCTCCAGCATGTCGTGGCCATTGCTGCTGGTCTTCACCCAGATCTGCTGCAGGGCCAGGCGCTTCTCGTAGATCACCTTGAGCGCCTGACTCTGCGCCAGCATGTCGGCAATGCGCGCGTGGTGCTGCTCTTCCAGCAGGCTCGGCTCACGCGAGAGCAGGCGCTTGGCGCGACGGAACAGGTGACGAACGGACTCGTCGGCCTTGGCCACCTCCTGCTTGACCAGCGGTGCGATGACCAGCTTGCGGTACTGCGCCATGATCTGGAAGCGGTTGTTGAGGATGGCCATGGCGGTGTCCATGTCCAGACTCCCCTTGCCCTCGACCCGGTGGGCGATGGGCGCAACGCGCTGCACCTTGGCCAGCCCGAACAGACTGAACAGCCGGATCCAGGCCCAGCCCATGTCGAACTCCCAGGCCTTGACCGACAGCTTGGCGCTGTTCGGGTAGGTGTGGTGGTTGTTGTGCAGCTCCTCGCCGCCGATCAGGATGCCCCAGGGCAGCAAATTGGTGGCGGCATCGCGGCATTCGAAGTTGCGGTAGCCGACCGCGTGGCCCAGACCATTGATCACGCCAGCAGCCCAGACCGGAATCCACATCATCTGCACCGCCCACACGGTCATGCCGAGCACGCCGAACAGGGCCAGGTCGATGATCGCCATCAGGGTCACGCCACCGATCGGGTAGCGGCTGTAGACATTGCGTTCGATCCAGTCGTCCGGGCAGTTCTTGCCGTAGATACGCAGGGTTTCCTGGTTCTTCGCCTCTTCCTGGTAAAGCTCGGCGCCCTTGCGCAGCACGGTGCCCAGCCCTTTGATGACCGGGCTGTGCGGGTCATCGTCGGTCTCGCACTTGGCGTGATGCTTGCGGTGAATCGCGGTCCACTCGCGAGTGTTCTGGCCCGTGGTCAGCCACAGCCAGAAACGGAAGAAATGCTTGAGCGCGGGGTGCAGCTCCAGTGCACGATGCGCCGAATAGCGGTGCAGATAGACCGTGACGCTGACGATGGTCACGTGCGTCATCAGCAGGGTCACAGCCACCAACTGCCAGACCGAAAGGTCGAGTAAACCGTTGTACCACATGGATGCTGTTGCCTCTTGATAGGGAAACACGGTTTGTCCTACAAGAACGAACCTGATCGCATTATCCCTGACCCAGGCCAGAAAACCAGTTGGTCTTTTAGATAAGAATGTTTCAGCCCTACCCCATCTATACTGCCCACCATTTGAAGGGAGCTTGGCCTGCACCCCATGCGTATCGACTTTGCCGCCCTGCGTCTGACCCTGGTCTACCTGCTGCTCGCGGGCGCCTGGGTTCTCCTGAGTGACCAGTTGCTGGCGGCACTGGGCCTGTCCGTGGCGCAGCAGGAGCGCCTGCAATCACTCAAGGGACTGTTCTTCGTCCTGCTGACCAGCGCCCTGCTCTACCTGGTGCTGTACCGCCACGCCCAGCGGCATCGCCGCGCACGGCTGGAGCTGGCGAGCAACGAGGAACGCCTGCGCCTGGCCCTCAATGCTACCCACGACGGCCTGTGGGACTGGGACGTGTCCAAGCGCCGGGTATTCTTCTCCGATGGCTACGCCGCGCTGCTCGGCCTGACGCCACAGGCCCTCGGCGATACCCGTGACGACTGGGCCGCGCGCCTGCACCCGGATGACCGTGAAGGTGCGATGCAGGCACTCAGTACCGAGTGGACCGATCAGCAGTACGAAAACATCTACCGCCTGCGGCATGCCGACGGCAGCTACCGCTGGATCCACTCGCGCGGCCGCTTGCTGCACGACGAGGATGGCCAGCCACAGCGCTTCATCGGCATTGCCAGTGATGTCACCCAGCAACGTGCCAACGATGACAGCCTGCGCCAGGCGGCTGCCGTGTTCGATGCCACTCAGGAGGGTGTGCTGGTCACCGACCCCGACCAGCGTATCGTCCATGTCAATCCGGCCTTCAGTCGCATCACCGGCTACAGCAGCGAGGAGATACTCGGGCAACGCCCCAATCTGCTCAATTCGGGGCACCACGACGCCAGCTTCTACCAGAGCATGTGGAACGCGCTGGAAAATCGCGGTGCCTGGAGCGGCGAAGTGTGGAACCGGCGCAAGAGCGGCGAGATCTATCCGCAGTGGCAGTGCATCCGCGTCATCCATGACGAACAGGGGCGCCTCAGTCACTACGTGGCGGTGTTCTCCGACATCAGCGCACTGAAGCGCTCGCAGCATGAGCTGGACTACCTGGCCCACCACGACCCGCTGAGCAACCTGCCCAACCGCCTGCTGTTCACCGAACGGGTCGCCCATGCACTGGAGCGCAGCAAGAGCGAAGGGTTGCGCGGCGCCGTGCTGCTGATCGACCTGGATCATTTCAAGCACATCAACGAGAGCCTCGGGCACAACGTCGGCGATGCCCTGCTGAAGGGAGTCGGCGAACGCCTGCTGCAGGATATTCCCAACGGCTGCACCCTGGCCCGCCTGGGGGGCGACGAGTTCGGCCTGCTCTCCGAGAACTGCTCCGCCGCGCCACAGGCTGCGGAGCTGGCACAACGCCTGCTGCGCTGCCTGGAAGCGCCCTTTCGTTTCGACGGGCATGAGCTGTATATCGGCGCCAGCATCGGTATCGGCCTGTTCCCGGGGGAAGCCGACAGCGTCGAGCAGATCATGCGCAATGCCGACTCGGCGTTGTTCAAGGCCAAGAGCAGCGGCCGCGAGGGCTATGCGTTCTATGTGCAGGAACTGACCGACTACGCGCGCCAGCGTGTCGAGCTGGCCAGCAGCCTGCGCCATGCCCTGGACAACCAGGAGCTGCGCGTTTACTACCAGCCCCTGCATGACCTGCGTGATGGTCACATGGTGGGCATGGAGGCACTGGTGCGCTGGCAGCACCCGCAGCGTGGCCTGGTGCCCCCGGCCGAGTTCATCCCGATGGCCGAAGAGAACGGCATGATCGCGGCCATCGACGCCTGGGTGCTGGAGCAGGCCTGCCGCCAGATGGTGAGCTGGAATGCCGAGGGCGGCTCGCTGCGTTTCGTCGCGGTGAACATCTCCAGCCGCCTGTTCAGCCGTGGCGAACTCGACCAGAAGGTGGCGCGGGTCCTGGCCGAAACCGGCCTTCCGGCTGGTCAGCTGGAACTGGAGGTGACCGAGAGCGCGATCATGGAAGACCCTGATGCGGCTCTGCGCTTCCTGACCCGCTTGCGTGCCCTGGGCGTACGCCTGGCCATCGACGACTTCGGCACCGGCTATAGTTCGCTTGCACGCCTGAAACGCCTGCCGGTGGACAAGCTGAAGATCGATCAGAGTTTCGTCCGCGGCCTGCCCGAAGATACCGACGATGCGGCCATCGCCCGCGCCGTCATCGCGCTTGGACACAGCCTGGGTCTGAAGGTACTGGCCGAAGGCATCGAAGCACCACGTCAGGTCGAGTTCCTCCGCGAGCTAGGCTGTGACTATGGTCAGGGTTACCACTACGGCAGACCGCTACCGGCACAGCGCCGGACAGGCGACCTTCCCGAAGGGCCCTCACCACACGACAGCCCATTCACGCCGAGGGATTGAGCATGCGGGTGCTGATACTGGAAGACGATCCATGGATCGCCGATCTGCTCAAGCAGATCGTCCAAAACCTGCACCCCAGCACACAGATCGAAAGCGTCACGCGGCTGGCCGATGCGCTCGACGCCTGGAAGCGTCAACCGGCCCAATTGGTCATCGCCGACTGGAATCTGCCCGACGGCCCCGGCACCAGCCTGCTCGAGGTCGCGCACCGCAGTGACGCCAGCGTCCCGCTGGTGATGATCACCGCGCGCTCCGACCGGGACAGCGTGCTGCTGGCACGCCGGCTGGGAATAAACGCCTTCATCAGCAAGCCCTTTCAGGTGCCCAAGGTACTCGAGACCCTGCGCCCGCTGCTGTCACCGCAGCACGACGAACCCGCTGACGCCGCAGTGCCTGCCACAGGTGGCTTCCTGCCGTTTCTCGCGGGCCTGCCCAACAGCGCTCTGGACCTGCCCCTGCACGATGCCCTGCTCCAGCAGTTGCACAAGCCCGACCAGGCAGCGCAGGCACTGCAGGAGTACTGGCAGAACGATCCGGCAGTGCATGCCCGGCTGATCGCTGCCGCCAACAGCGCCAGCTATAACGCCAGCGGGCAACCCTGCATCAGCCTCCCGGAAGCGCTGCGCCGGCTCGGGCCAGGTACGGTGCTCAGCCTGGTTCAGGGGCTCGCCCTACGCCCCGTGGCGGCCCTGCAGGACGAAGACCTCAAACGCCTGGGCGACGAGCAGTTCACCCAGGCCCGGTATCTGCGCCAGCGCATCGAGGAACTGTGCAAGAGCGCCAGGATCGACGCAGCGCCCATGAGCAGCGCTGCGTTGCTGCAACGCATGGGGGAGCTGGCGGTTCTGTACCAGGCACAGTGCTGGCGTCATGCCGGTCAGGCGCTGGATGACGAAACCCTGGGCAGCGCCCTGCAGCGCTGCAGCGGCGACCTGGCCAACCGGCTCAAGAGCCACTGGCGCCTGCCGACGCCGCTGCGCGAACTGATCGGCGCCTGCTACGCCCTGCCGCCCGGCAACAGCAAGCGCGACCCGGTGATCATGCGCCTGGCCTGCGCGGAGCTGCAGGGTGGCAGCGAACAGGAACTGGACCGCCTGTACCGGCTCGCCGGCATCGACAGGGGCGCGGCCAGGTGAGGACGAACCCGCGGCCGATCCGCTGGATCGTCATCGGTGGCAGCCTGTGCCTGGCGATCCTCTTCGCCCTGCTCGGCCGCCAGGCGATGGTCGAACGCGAGGCGCTGTGGCAACTGCAGATGAACAAGCAGGCGGAGGCGCTGCGACTGGCCCTGCACAGCTCGCAGAAAGGCCTGCACGAACGCGCCCAGCTGCTGGCCGAGGCGATGGCCGCCGATGCCTGGGTGGTGGAACTGGTCCGCCAGGCATACAGCCTCGGCGACGGCAGCCCGCAGCAACTGACCGACATCCGCAACCAGCTCTACACCCGCCTCGCACCGCGCTGGCGCAACCTGCAGCGCCAGCACAGTTTCCGCCTCTTCGTGCACCTGCCCCCGGGGGACAGGATTCTGCTGCGCGTGCATGACCCGCGGCACTTTGGCGACACCATCAGGCTCGTCCAGCCCCTGGTGGAAGACAGCCTGCGCGACGGCGACAGCGTGACCGGCGTCAGCTCCAACAACCTGGGCGACGTCAGCGTGCATGCCATGACCCCGCTGACCGTGGAGACCCAGGACGGGCCGAAGCAGATCGGCGTGATCGAAGTGGCCATGAGCGTGCTCGCCACGCCCAGGGAGTTCGACCAGGAACTGGGCGGCGGGGTCGCCCTGCTGCTGCGCTCGAGCCAGCTGACCCACCGCAGCGGTGAAGCCTTGCGTGGCCTGACCAACGACCCGCAGCAGTGGCAGGTAATCAGCGCCTCGCGCCCCCAGGCCATGCACTGGCAACGCAATGGCCTGCTGCCGACACCGAGCCAGGCCAACGGCCATGACCTGCAGGAAGACGAAGGCCGCCATTTCCTGCTGAGTGACTATCCGCTGGTCGACCTCACGGCCCGTTCCGGCGGGCCGCTGAATGCCTCCCTGCTGGCCTGGCGGGACGTGAGCCCGCTGTACGCGGTGCACGTTCGCGACAAGCACTGGCTGATCGGCAAATGGGTCCTGGCCTGGTTGAGCGCGGAGGTTCTGCTGCTGGTGCTGTTGCGCGCCACCCGCCACAGCACCCAGCGCCTGCTGCAACGCCAGCAACGCGCCCTGCATGCGCTCAACGAAATCTCCGCACTTTCCAGCCTGAGCAGCAAGGAGCAGCTGCGCGAGGCGCTGCGCACGGGAGCGGACTACTTCGGCATGCCGATCGGGGTCATCGGCCTCATCGAGGACGAACGCTATCGGGTGCTGGTGCAGGTCGCTCCTGGCGACGAACTGCAGGATGAACAGACCTTCGCCCTCGACGAGACCTACAGCAGCCTGGCCTATGCCCAGGACGAAGTGCTGAGCATCGAACACATGGCCTCCTCCCCCTACCGCGCACATGCCTGCTACGGCAAGTTCGCCCTGGAGAGCTACATCGGTATCGCCATTTGGGTCGATGGACGCCGCGCCGGCACCCTGGCCTTCTGCGACCACACGGTACTGGAGCGCGCCTTCAACGACAGCGAGCGCGAGTTCATGCGCCTGTTCGCCCGCTGGGTCGGCGCCACCCTGGAGCGCGACCAGCAGGAACAGGCGCGCCAGGCCCTGCTGGAGCGCCTGGCCAGCATCATCGAAGGCACCGACGTGGGCACCTGGGAATGGAACGTCCAGACCGGCGAGACCGTGTTCAACGAGCGCTGGGCGCAGATGTTCGGCTATCGCCTGGACGAGTTGCAGCCCACGCGGGTGGAAACCTGGCTGCGCCTCTGCCACCCGGATGACCGCGAGCCCAGCGAACGCCTGCTGCAACGTCATTTCGCCGGCGAGGTGGCGTACTACGACCGCCAGGTCCGCATGCAGCACCGGGACGGCCACTGGCTGTGGATACAGGTACGCGGGCGCCTCTCCAGACGCGATGCACAGGGCCGCCCCCTGCTGATGTACGGCACCCACACCGACGTCAGCGAGGCGCGCCAGCGCGAAGAGGCGGTCACCGAGGCCCGCGTCTTCCTGCAGACGCTGCTGGACTCGGCCACCGGGGTTTCGATCATCGCCACCGACCTCGACGGCCTGATCACCCTGTTCAACTCCGGCGCCGAGCGCTTGCTGGGCTACAGCAGCGCCGAGGCCGTCGGGCAGATGACCCCCGAACGCTTCCACCTCGCCGAAGAGCTCGAGGCACGGGCCGAGGAGCTGAGCCGCAGCAGCGGCGAACGCATCGAAGGCTTCGAGGTGTTCGTCCACAACGCGCGCGGCGGCGAGCCGGAAACCCGCCAGTGGACCTACGTGCACCAGGATGGCAGCCAGTACCGGGTCAACCTCACCACCAGCGTCATCCTCGATGCCAGCGGCCAGGCCATCGGTTTCCTCGGCGTGGCCAGCGACATCAGCGCGCTGCAGCAGGCCACACGCGCCCTGCAGCAGAGCGAGAGCCGCTTCCGTGGCCTGGTCGCCAACCTGCCTGGCGTGGTCTACCGCTGCGCCAACGACAGCAGCTGGAGCATGCGCTACATCAGCGACGAAGTGCTCAGCCTCACCGGCTACCCGTCCAGCGACTTCATCGACAACCGCGTGCGCAGCTTCTCCAGCGTCATCCACCCGGACGACCTGCCGATCACCTACCAGGCCGACCAAGCCATCGTCCTCAAGGAAACCTTCGAGCTGACCTACCGCCTGCGCCATGCCGACGGCCACAGTGTCTGGGTGCGCGAGAAGGGCCGCGGCGAGTACGACACGCACGGCCGGCTGCTCTGGGTCGATGGCTTCATCTGGGACATCAGCGAGCGCAAGGTCATCGAGGACCAGTTGCGCCTGAGCCAGCAGCGTTTTCGCAACGCCTTCAATACGGCGCCCCTGGGCATGGCCCTGGTCGCCCCGGATGGCCGCTGGCTGGAGGTCAACGACGAACTGTGCCGCATGTTCGGCTACAGCCGCGAAGAGCTGCTGAACAGCGATTTCATGGACCTCTCCCACCCCGACGACCTGGATGCCGACCTGCACAACCTCGAGGACCTGGTCGCCGGGCGGATCAGCGCCTACCAGATGGAAAAGCGCTACGTGGACAAGCAGGGCCGCGTGCTCTGGGGCCTGCTCAGCGTCTCCCTGGTCCGCGATGCGGAGGGCCAACCGGTGCACTTCGTCTCGCAGATCCAGGACTTCAGCGCGCGGGTCAGCGCCGAACGGGCCATTCGCGAGCGCGAGCACTACCTGAGCACCCTGCTCGACAACGTCATCGATGCCATCGTCACCATCGACGGCTCGGGCACGATCGAGACCTTCAACCACGCGGCCGAGCAGATGTTCGGCCACACCCAGGCCGACGTCGCCGGGCACAACGTCAGCATCCTGATGCCCGAACCCCACCGCAGCGCGCACGATGGCTATCTCCTGCACTACCTGAACACCGGCGAAGCGCGGGTGATCAATCAGACCCGCGAGCTCGAGGGCTTGCGCCAGAGTGGCGAGCGCTTCCCCCTGGAGCTGGCGGTCTCGCAGATCAGCCACCAGGGCCAGGTGCGCTTCATCGCGGTGATCCGCGATATCGCCGAACGCAAGCGCATCGAGCAGATGAAGAACGAGTTCGTCTCCACCGTGAGCCACGAACTGCGTACGCCATTGACGGCCATCGCCGGCTCGCTGGGCCTGATCAACGGCGGTGCGCTCGGCCCGGTGCCTGAGGCCATGGCAGCGATGCTGAGCATCGCGCAGGCCAACAGCCAACGCCTCAGCGAACTGATCAACGACCTGCTGGACATGGAGAAACTGGTCGCCGGCAAGATGCATTTCGACCTCAAGCCCTGGCCGCTGCGAGCGCTGCTGGAGCAGGCGCGGCTGCACAACCAGCCCTATGCCGACCAGTATCAGGTGCGCCTGCTCCTGCACGCGCAAGGCGATGCCACAGTGCGGGTCGATGCGCAGCGTCTGGGGCAGGTCATGGCCAACCTGCTGTCCAACGCCGCCAAGTTCTCGCCGCCCGGTGGCGAGGTGGACATCCGCCTGGAGGAGGTCGGCGACAGGCTGCGTGTCAGCGTCAGCGACCGGGGCCCCGGCATTCCCGCGGCCTTCCACTCGCGCATTTTCGCCAAGTTCTCCCAGGCCGACTCCGGCGACACCCGGCAGAAGGGCGGCACCGGTTTGGGCCTGGCGATCTGCAAGGAACTGATCGAGCGCATGCAGGGACGTATCGGCTTCGACTCGATACCCGGCCAGGGCGCCACCTTCTGGTTCGAACTGCCCCGTGCGGACCGCGCCGAAACATGAATCCATTCGCAGTGCTGGCCGAGATGGACCAAGCTGTACCACACTGCTGACAACAGCCAACCACCGGGTACCGCCGATGACCGAGCTCAAGCGCATCCTGCACGTCGAGGACGACCCCTCGATCCAGGCCGTGGCCAAGGTAGCCCTGGAAGCCGTAGGCGGCTTTCAGGTGCTGACCTGCGCCAGCGGCCAGGACGCCCTCGACCAGGTACAGGGCTTTGCGCCCGACTTCATCCTGCTGGACGTGATGATGCCCGGCATGGACGGTCCGAAGACGCTGGAGCTGCTCGGTCAACTGGTCAACACCGAGCAGATCCCGGTCGCCTTCATGACCGCCAAGGTGCAGCCCGATGAAGTTGCCCACTACCGCAGCCTGGGCGCCCATGGGGTGATCATCAAACCCTTCGACCCCATGCAGCTCGCGGCCCAGGTCCGGGACATCTGGAACCAGCGCCATGGATAAACACGAGGGCAGCGCCGTACCCCAGGCCTTGCAGCAGCACCTGCAACAGCTCAGCCAGCAGTTCAGCGAGCGCCTGCGCCAGGAGCTGCCGCACCTGGCGCAACTGGGCG
The DNA here is from genome assembly GCF_013357275.1 of Pseudomonas sp. BMW13. NCBI lineage: Bacteria > Pseudomonadati > Pseudomonadota > Gammaproteobacteria > Pseudomonadales > Pseudomonadaceae > Pseudomonas > Pseudomonas sp. BMW13. Next base: position 18,207 of record NZ_SUKD01000018.1, read on the forward strand.
GCCTGCTGCTGGAGGCCGACGACGTCGAGCGCAAGCGGGTGCTGCTGGAGCTGCGCCACCAGTTGCACCGCCTGGCCGGCAGCGCCGGCACCTTCGGTTTCACCCAGCTCGGCCAGCAGGCGCGTGAGCTGGAACAACATGCCGAACGCTGGATGGAACGCCAGTCGCGCCAGCAACAGGGGCTCAACGACTTCATCAGCGCCCTGCAGGCGCTCGGCGAACAGCCCATCAACGCCAGCGCCAGCAGCGAGACGAGCGAGAGCGGACGCAAGCCCCCCCGCCACGAGGATGGCAGCCGCACCATCTACATCCTCGAGGGTGAAGCGGCCATTGGCGAGAGCATGCGCCAGACGCTGAACAACTTCGGTTACCAGGCCGAGCACTTCAATTCCATCGCCGGCCTCGACGCGGCCCTGCAGCAGCAGACACCCGACGCCCTGATCATCGACGCCAAGCTGCCCGGCGAGGCCAGCTGCGGGCTGCACTACGCCAGCCAGTTGCGCGAGCGCCTGGAAGAGCCGCTGCCGCTGCTGGTGCTCACCGACCAGCAGGACGACTTCGCCACCCAGCTGCAGGCCGTTCGCGCCGGGGCCATGGGGCTGTTCAGCAAGCCCGTGGACATACCCCAGCTGGAAAGCCGCCTGGAGCGCTGTTTCTCCCAGCAGAGCGGCGAGCCGTACCGCGTGCTGATCGCCGACGACGACCAGGACCTGGCCAGCCGCTACAGCCTGGTGCTGCGCGATGCGGGCATGCTGGTGGAGATCCTCAGCGAACCAGCGCAGATCTTCGCCCACCTGCGCGACTTCAACCCGGAAGTGGTGCTGCTCGACGTCAACATGCCGGACTGCAGCGGCCCCGAGCTGGCGCAGATCATCCGCTGCAACGACGACTGGCTGCGCATTCCGATCATCTACCTGTCGGCGGAGACCGACATCAGCAAGCAGATGAACGCCCTGATCAAGGCCGGTGACGACTTCATCACCAAGCCCATTTCCGACAACGCGCTGGTCGCCACGGTGTTTTCCCGTGCCCAGCGTGCGCGCCTGCTGTCCATCGCCCTGGCCCGCGACAGCCTGACCGGCCTGCTCAAGCACGCGGATATCAAGGAGCAGGTGGCCATCGAACTGGAACGCTCGCTGCGCAGCGGCGACCGCACCAGCGTGGTGATGCTCGACATCGACCACTTCAAGCGGGTCAACGACGACCACGGCCACGCCGCCGGCGACAACGTCATCCGCGCATTGGCCAACCTGCTGCGCCAGCGGCTGCGGCGCATCGACAGCCTGGGACGCTACGGTGGCGAGGAGTTTCTCGCAGTGCTGCCCGACTGCTCGCCGGAGCAGGCGCGGCTGATCGTCGACGAGATTCGCCAGCGCTTCGCCGAACTGCGCTTCATCGCCGACGGCGGCGAGTTCTCCGTGACCCTGAGCGCCGGCATTGCCGGGACCGACGTCAACAGCGACGCCGAGCAACTGCGCGAGCGCGCGGACAAGGCGCTGTACGCCGCCAAGCATGGCGGGCGCAACCAGGTGCAGGTCGCCACGCCGGAAGAGCATCGCGGCTGAAGCCGCTCCTACAGGCGACGGCGCCTGGCGCAAGGCCTCGATCCGTAGGGTGGATGTCGCCCTTCACATCCACCAAAGGGATCAGCGCAACCGCAAATGGCGGACGTAATCGGCGCTGAACGCAGCGCAAATGCATCGCGGCTGAAGCCGCTCCTACGGGAGGCGGCGTCTGGCGCAAGGCCTCGATCCGTAGGGTGGATGTCGCTCTTCACATCCACCAAAGGGGTCAGCGCAACCACAAGTGGCGGGCGTAATCGGCTCCTGAGCGCAGCGCAAGTGCATCGCGGCTGAAGCCGCTCCTACAGGCGACGGCGCCTGGCGCAAGACCTCGATCCGTAGGGTGGATGTCGCTCTTCACATCCACCAAAGAGGTCAGCGCAACCGCAAACGGCGAACGTAATCGGCGCTGAACGCAGAGCAAGAGCATCGCGGACAACCCCTGCTGACGCTGCTCTACCGCAACACCACAGCATCGTGGGAGCGGCTTCAGCCGCGATTGAAGGCCAGGTGGACGCCGCGTTGCACATCCACCACAACGCCCCCGCGATCAGGCCTCGGCGCGCTGCATCAGCTTGCGCTGCCGCCACTCCATGAAGGTCTTCAGCAACAGGGTGAGCAGCGCCATGCACGCCAGCAGGCCCGCAGCGGTGAAGGCGGCGGCCGGCTTGTAGTCGTTGTTGAGCTGATCGACCAGCAACGGCAGGGTCAGGGTCTGGTTGATGATGGTGCCGGACACCACCGATACCGCGCCGAACTCGCCCACCGCACGGGCGTTGGTCACCACCACGCCGTACAGCAGCGCCCACTTGATCTTGGGCAGGCTGATGCGCCGGAAGATCTGCCAGCCGCTGGCGCCGAGGCACATGGCGGCGGTTTCCTCGTCCTGGCCCTGCGCCTGCATCACCGGAATCAGGATGCGCGCCACGTATGGCGCGGTGACGAACACCGTGACCATGACGATGCCCGGCCAGGCGAACATCAGCTGCATGCCGTTATCGTAGAACCAGCGCCCGATGAAGCTCTCCAGGCCGTACACCACCAGGTAGCAGAGGCCGGCGACCACCGGCGACACCGCATAGGGAATGTCGATCAGCGTGGTCAGCAGCTTGCGCCCACGAAAGTCGTAATGCGTCACGCACCAGGCCAGGCAGATGCCGAAGCACAGGTTCAGCGGCACGGTGATGGCGGCGACGAACAGGGTCAGGCCGATGGCATGCAGCATGTAGTCTTCGCCCAGGTTGCTCCACAGCAACTCCAGGCCACCCGCCAGCGCCTTGGTGAAGATCAGCGCCAGCGGCACCAGCAGGATCAACGCCACCACGGCCAGGCCGGACAGCACCAGCGCCCACTGGCGCCAATCTTGAGGTTTTTTCATCGACCTTGCCGTTGCCATGCGAACAGACGTCCCTGCACGACCTGCAGGATGAACAGAAGCGTCAGCGACGCCAGCAGGATCACCGAGGCGATGGCTGCGGCCGCCGGGTAGTTGAACTCCTGCAGACGGACGAAAATCATCAGCGAACTGACCTCCGTCTTGTAGGGGATATTACCGGCGATCATGATCACCGCACCGAACTCGCCGAGGCTGCGAATGAAGGCCTGCGAGCCGCCGGTGACCAGCGCCGGCGTCAGCGTCGGCAGCACCACATGGCGGAAGGTCTGCAGGCGGTTGGCACCCAGGGTGCGCGCGGCCTCTTCGTACTCCGCGCCCAGGTCCTGCAGCACCGGCTGCACGGTGCGCACGACGAAGGGAATGCTGGTGAAGACCATCGCCACGATGATCCCCGCATAGGCATAGGCCACCTTGAAACCGAGCCACTGGCCGATCCAGCCGTTGGGCACCAGCAGCGTGGCCAGGGTCAGGCCGGCCACCGACGTGGGCAGGGCGAACGGCAGGTCGATCAGCGCGTCGACGATGCGACGACCGGGAAAGTCGTAGCGGGTGATGATCCAGGCCAGCAGCAGCCCGATCACCAGCACCGCCAGGGTCGAGAAGAAGGCCGCGGAAATGGTCACCTTGTAGGTCTGCACCACGCGCGGGTCGCTGATCGCGAACCAGTACTGCGCCCAGGTCATGTCGCTGACATACAGGAGCAACGCCGACAGCGGCAGCAGGATGACCAGGGAGAGGTACAGCACGCTGACGCCAAAGCTCAGGCCGAAGCCCGGCAACAGCGGAGTCTGCAGGAAGAACAGCGTCGATCTACTCACGAAGAAGCTCGGCTCTACAAATGCAGTTGGCCGCCAAGAAGGCGGCCAACGAACCTGAAAATCGGCTGTCGAGGGCGAGTATCAACGGCCCTCAGCCAAGAGTTGGTCAAGAATACCACCGTTGTCGAAGTGCTTGGCGGTGATGTCATCCCAGCTGCCCAGCACATCGTTGGGGTTGATCAGGCGTACCGGGGCGAACTGGGCCTTGGTCGCCTCGACCACTTCCGGGTTGTGCACACGGTAGTTGTAGGTGGTCAGCAGTTGCTGGATGTCCTTGCTGTACTGGAAGTCGAGGAAGGCCTTGGCCTGCTCGCGGGTGCCGCGCTCGTCAGCCACCTTGTCGACGATGGCCACCGGGAACTCGGCCAGCACGCTGACTTCCGGCACCACGATCTGCAGGTTGGCGGACTTGAACTCGTCGCCCTTGGCGATGTTGATCACTTCCGACTCGAAGGTCAGCAGCACGTCGCCCTGGCCGTTCTGGGCGAAGGCCACGGTGGCACCACGACCGCCGGTGGGGAAGTTCTCGACGTTGTGCAGCAGCTTGCCGACGAAAGCCTTGATCTTCGCCTCGTCACCCTTGAATTTCTCGTTGGCGAACAGCCAGGCCGCCAGGTAGCTGTAGCGGGCGTTGCCGGAGGTCTTCGGGTTGGGGAACACCAGCTTGACGTCATCGCGGATCAGGTCGTCCCAGCCCTTGATGTTCTTCGGGTTGCCCTCGCGGACCAGGAATGCGGTGGTGCTGTAGTAGGGCGAGCTGTTGTTGGGGAACTGCTTGGCCCAGTCCTTGCGCAGCAGACCACGCTTGGCCAGGATGTCCACGTCGGTCACCTGGTTGAAGGTCACCACGTCGACCTTCTTGCCCTGGATGATGTCCTGCGCCTGACGCGAGGTCCCGGCGAAGGACTGGATGATCTTCACGTCCTTGCCGGACTGTTCCTTCCAGTACTCGACGAACCTGGGGTTGATCTCGCCGAACAGCTCGCGGGCAATGTCGTAGGAAGCGTTGTGGAATGGCGTATCGGCCGCGGCATGGCTCAGCGAGCCGGTCAGCAGGGTGGCGCTGGCCACGGTGGCCAGAACGATCTTCTTCAGCATCTAAGGCGTCCTTATCGAAAGAGGAACCTGCGGGCAGGCTATTTGATGGCGCGATTCTGCAGAAAAATCTTATAGCTGAAAAATATCTTTTAATTCTCGATTTATAACCAAAAGCATCAGCCAATAGCCGGCCTCCAGACCCGAGGCCGGCTGGGGCACCTCACAGTTTGGCGATGGACACCTCGGTGGATTTGACGAAGGCGATCACTTCGCTGCCGACCTGCAGCTCCAGTTCGCGCACGGAACGGGTGGTGATCACCGACGTGACGAGACCGGCAGCGGTCTGCACATCGATTTCCGAGAGCACGTCACCCAGGACGATCTCCTTGATGGTGCCCTTGAACTGGTTGCGCACATTGATGGCTTTGATGGTCATGTTTTTTTCTCCTGGGGTCGAAAATGAGCGGCAAGCGGCAAGCTCCGAGCCGCAAGTAAACGCGTGCTGTTCCTGCTTGAAGCTTGTGACTTGCCGCTGCTTCACTGCGCCCAGCGCAGTTGCGTGGGCAGGGGTGAAAGGGGCGGCGCCGGCACCGGCAACTCCGGTAGCGCCAGCACACGCTCGAGCACCTGTGCCTCCAGCGCCGCCAGCTGCGGCGAACCATGCGGACGCGGGCGGGCCAGTTGCACGTCGAGATCGAGGCCGATCCGGCCGTCCTCGATCAGGATCACCCGATCCGCCATCGCCACGGCCTCGGCGACGTCATGGGTCACCAGCAGCACGGTGAAGCCGTGCTGCTGCCACAGGCGCTCGATCAGGCGCTGCATCTCGATGCGGGTCAGTGCATCCAGCGCACCGAGCGGCTCGTCGAGCAGCAGCAGACGGGGACGATGGATCAGCGCCCGCGCCAGGGCTACGCGCTGCTTCTGCCCACCGGACAGCGCCGCCGGCCATTCATTGCCACGATCGGCCAGGCCGACCGCCGCCAGCGCCACCTCGGCCTGCTCGCGCCAGAGACCGGAGAGGCCCAGGCCGACGTTGTCGATCACCCGCTTCCAGGGCAGCAGACGCGCGTCCTGAAACATCAGGCGAACATCCTGGCGCAGCGCGTCGAGCGCGCCTCCGTCGGCCCGCAGCTGGCCACCGCCGGGCCGCTCCAGCCCCGCCAGCAGGCGCAGCAGCGTGCTCTTGCCACAGCCACTGCGGCCGACCACCGCAACGAACTGGCCAGCGGGAATCTGCAGGTCGATGTCCTTGAGTACCTGACGCCCGCTGAAGGATTTCTCGATCCGCTCGATGGCGAGGGCAATACCCTGGCGAATGGCATGCAGCACCGTCATTGGCCACCTGCCTTGGCCTGATAGGCCGGATGCCAGCTCAGCCACACGCGCTCGAGACCACGCGCCGCGACGTCGGCCAGCTTGCCGAGCACCGCATAGAGCAGGATCGCCAGCACCACCACATCGGTCTGCAGGAACTCGCGGGCATTCATCGCCAGGTAGCCGATGCCGCTATTGGCCGAGATGGTTTCCGCGACGATCAGCGTCAGCCACATGAAGCCGAGGGCGAAGCGCACACCGACCAGGATCGCCGGCAGCGCGCCAGGCAGGATCACCTGGCGGAACAGGGCGAAACCGGACAGGCCATAGCTGCGCGCCATTTCCACCAGCGCCGGGTCGACGTTGCGGATCCCGTGGTAGGTATTCAAATAGATGGGAAACAGCGTGCCCAGCGCGACCAGAAAGATCTTGGCCGCCTCGTCGATGCCGAACCAGAGGATCACCAGCGGAATCAGCGCCAGGTGCGGCACGTTGCGGATCATCTGCACCGAACTGTCGAGAAAGCGCTCGCCCCATTGCGACAGGCCGGTGACGAAGCCCAGCAGCAGGCCGATCGCACCGCCGATGAGGAAGCCGCTGGCCGCGCGCTGGCCGCTCACGGCCAGGTGGCGCCAGATCTCGCCGCTGACCAGCAGTTGCCAGCCGGCCTCCAGCACGGCACCAGGGGCCGGCAGGATGCGGCTGGATAACAGGCCGTTGCCGGCCGCCAGCTGCCAGGCCGCCAGCAGCGCCAGCGGCAGGGCCCAGGGCGCGGCGCGCAGGGCCAGTTTGTGAAGGGTCGTGTTGCTCATTTTCTGCCTCGATAACTTGTGTAGCCTCTGTATTCCCCGGATTGCATCCGGGCTACGGGATCAAAAAGCGCCCTCTCCCCAACCCTCTCCCATGAATGGGAGAGGGGGCTGATCGGCGCCGCTGGTTCGGCTGGAGCACGGCTCGGCTCCCCTCTCCCGCTTCGCCCGCTGAAGCGCCCTGAACGCTGCGAAGGGCTGGGACGCAAAGCGGGGGTTGGGAGAGAGGGTCGATGTACTCCGGATGCAATCCGGGAAAACCTGTGCCTGCGCCACCCTCAGCTCGCCGAAGCGGCCTTCGGCAGGATGTCGCTGGAGATCATTTCGCCGAACGGGCTGACGTAATCGCGGCTTTCCGGACGCTCTGGCCGGGCCACGTCCAGATGCGGAAAGAGCAGCTCGGCCACCCGGTACGACTCCTCCAGATGCGGGTAGCCGGAGAAGATGAAGGTGTCGATGCCCAGCGCGGCGTACTCCTTGACTCTTGCCGCGACGGTCGGACCATCGCCGACCAGGGCAGTGCCGGCGCCACCGCGCACCAGGCCGACCCCGGCCCAGAGATTGGGCGAGACCTCCAGGTTGTCGCGACTGCCACCATGCAGCGCGGCCATGCGCTGCTGGCCCACCGAGTCGAAGCGCGCCAGCGAGGCCTGGGCACGATCGATGGTGTCCTGCTCCAGATGGCTGATCAGGCGCTCCGCCGCCGCCCAGGCTTCTGCGCTGGTCTCGCGCACGATCACGTGCAGACGAATGCCGAAACGCACCTCGCGTCCGTGGGCAGCCGCCTTCGCACGCACCTGGGCGATCTTCTCGGCTACGGCCGCCGGCGGCTCGCCCCAGGTCAGGTACAGCTCGACCTGCTCGGCAGCCAGCTCCTGCGCGGCATCGGAAGAGCCGCCGAAGTACAGTGGCGGGCGCGGCTGCTGCAGCGGCGGGTAGAGCAACCTGGCGCCCGAGACCTGGATATGAGCGCCGTCGTAGTCGACGTTTTCGCCCTCCAGCACACGGCGCCAGATGCGGGTGAACTCGACAGCCGCCTGGTAGCGCTCGGCGTGCGACAGGTGCAGGCCGTCTCCAGCCAGCTCCTCCGGGTCGCCGCCGGTCACCAGGTTGAACAGCGCACGACCGTTCGACAGACGATCCAGGGTCGCCGCCTGCCGTGCCGCCACGGTGGGCGAGATGATCCCGGGGCGCAGCGCAACGAGAAATTTCAGCCGCTGCGTGAGCGGTATCAGGGATGCCGCCACCAGCCAGGAGTCCTCGCAGGAACGCCCGGTGGGAATCAGCACGCCGCCATAGCCGAGGCGATCGGCCGCCTGGGCAATCTGGCTGAGGTAGCCGTGATCGACGGCACGGGCACCTTCGGCGGTGCCCAGGTACTTGCCGTCACCATGGGTAGGCAGGAACCAGAAGATATCGAGGCTCATGCAATGGTCTCCTTCTTGGGAAGTCGTCGTAGCCCGGATGCAGTCCGGGGAAATCTGCGCTACCGCCCGGCTTGTATCCGGGCGGCGGGCCTAGCGGGCCTGGGCCACCTTGGCGGGTGGACTCCAGATCACCGACCCGATGTTCAGTGGCCTGGGAATCAGCTTCAGCTCGGTGAAGGTGTCGGCGATCTTCTGCTGCGCCTCGACCACCTGCGGCGTGATGAACCGCGCCCCATAGCCCTGGCGCTCGACGGCCTGGCGGGTAACTTCCGACGGCAGGCCGATCAGCGGCGCGACCTGCCGGGTCGCCTCCTCGGGGTTGTCCTGGACCCAGCCACCCACGCCGCGAATCTCCTCGACCAGGGCACTGAGTACCTGCGGGTGCTTTGTGGCGAAACCACGGGTCGCCAGGTAGAACTGGTGGTTGTCCACCAGGCCACTGCCATCGCGCAGCGCACGCGCCTGCAGTTGCTGTTCGGCGGCGGCCTGGAAGGGATCCCAGATCACCCAGGCGTCGACGCTGCCGCGCTCGAAGGCGGCCCGGGCATCGGCAGGGGGCAGGTACACCGGGGTGATGTCGTGGATGCTCAGGCCGGCCTCCTGCAGCGCACGCACCAGCAGGTAGTGCACGTTGGAGCCCTTGTTCAGGGCGACTTTCCTGCCCTTGAGGTCGGCCACCGTCACGATCGGCGAATCCTGCCGTACGAGAATCGCCTCGCTGTGCGGAGCCGGCGGCTCGAACGCGACGTAGAGCAGGTCGGCACCAGCGGCCTGGGCGAATACCGGCGGGGTTTCGCCCGTGGTGCCGAAGTCGATGGAGCCTACGTTCAGCCCTTCGAGCAGTTGCGGCCCGGCGGGAAACTCCGTCCATTGCACGCTGACGCCCTGCTCGGCCAGGCGTTTCTCCAGCGCACCACTGGACTTGAGCAGCACCAGGGTGCCGTACTTCTGGTAACCGATACGCAGCGTCTCGGCCTGTACATGGATGGCGCCGAAGGTCAGGGTCGCGGCAAACAGGGCGACCAGACTCCGACGCAAAGTGTTGGCGCCCATGGCGACCTCCTTTGCAGATTGAGTGTGGGCCTGCTTGCCCGTTGGCGGGCGAGTGAGGCGGGGTGTTGCGGGTGGTTCAGATGCTCCAGCGGGCGTTCACCAGCCGGTCGTTCAACAGGTTCGGGTCAAGCGGTTGCGGCCGTCGCGCCAGGGCTGCCTGCAGCTGATCCAGGGCCTCATCGAGGCGCTCGCGCAGTTCATCGGCGATCTGCGCCGGCCGGCCCGCTTCCGGGTAGGCGATCTGTCGGTCCACGGCGTACACGCCGCTGAGCATCTCCTGAGCCTTCAACGCCGCCAGCACCGGCTTGAGCGCGTAATCCACCGCCAGCAGATGCGCCGGGCTGCCGCCACTGGCCAGAGGCAGCACCACCTTGTTCGCCAGGGCACGCTCGGGCAGCAGGTCCAGCACCACCTTCAACGCCCCGCTGAACGACGCCTTGTACACCGGCGTGCCGACCACCAGGCCGTCGGCACTGGCCACCAGCGCCTGCAGATGCCGGGCAGACGGGCCGTCGAAGTGCGCATGCAACAGCTCCTCGGCGGGAAAGTCGCGCACCCGCAGCAACGTGACCTCGACCCGCTGCGCGTGCAGACGCTGGCGCACATGATCCAGCAGCACCTCGGTGCGCGAACGCGCCGCAGGGCTGCCGGAGAGCAACACGACGTGCATGCTCGGCCCTCAGCGATTCGGTTGCGGGGTCAGACGCAGATAGGGCTTCAGCGCAAGGTAACCTTTCGGGAAGCGCTGCCTGAGTTCGGCTTCGTCCTTCAGCGACGGCACGATCACCACCTCGTCACCGTCCTGCCAGTTGGCCGGAGTGGCCACCTTATAGGTGTCGGTCAGCTGCAGCGAATCGACCACCCGCAGGATCTCGTTGAAGTTGCGCCCGGTGCTGGCCGGGTAGGTGATGGTCAGGCGCACCTTCTTGTCCGGGTCGATCACGAACAGCGAGCGCACCGTCAGGGTGTCGCTGGCGTTCGGGTGAATCAGGTCATAGAGGTCGGAGACCCTGCGGTCGGCATCGGCGATGATCGGGAAGTTGACGGCGGTGTGCTGCGTCTCGTTGATGTCGTCGATCCACTTCAGGTGCGAGTCAACCGGGTCGACCGACAGGGCGATGGCCTTGACGCCGCGCTTGGCGAATTCGTCCTCGAGCCTGGCCGTGAAGCCCAGCTCGGTGGTGCACACCGGGGTGAAGTCGGCCGGGTGGGAAAAGAGGATGCCCCAGCTGTCACCCAGCCACTGATGGAAGCGGATACGGCCTGCGCTGGAATCCTGCTCGAAGTCGGGGGCGATATCGCCCAGGCGAATGCTCATGCTGATGCTCCTTGGTAGCGGCGTGCTGTGGCGCTCACTATTGCCCAGGAACAAACCAAAACAAAAAGAATAAATAATGATTTATTTATTCTTTTATGGAATTTAAAAAGGCCCTCGCCGATCACCGGTCGATCCGTGTGACAGCGCAACGCAGCGCGGCTTTGTATCATCGCCGATACATTACCGACACGTTCCGGATACGCCGATCACCGAGACTCTCACGGGGCGTTGGCGCCCCGGTATCTTCCGTTGCCGATGGAGCCGTCCCTGGTGCATGACACGACCCAGACCGAAGCCACACCCCGTACCACGCGCGTGCTGCTCGTCGACGACAACGAAGAGCTGCGCGAGCTGCTTGGCGGCTACCTGACGCGCTTCAACATCACCAGCGAGGCGGTTGGCAATGGCGCGGCCATGCGCCTGGCCCTGGCCGGGGGGCACTTCGACGCGGTGATTCTCGACCTGATGCTGCCCGGCGAAGATGGCCTGAGCCTGTGCCGCGAGCTGCGCGCCACGTCCGATATCCCGATCCTCATGCTCACCGCCCGCTGCGAACCGGCCGACCGCATCATCGGCCTGGAGCTGGGTGCCGACGACTACATGGCCAAGCCGTTCGAACCGCGCGAACTGGTGGCGCGCATCCAGAGCATCCTGCGCCGGGTGCGCGATGGGCGTGACACACCACGGGACGAACCACCGTCGCAACTGCGCTTCGCCGACTGGACGCTGCACAGCGTGCTACGCCAGCTGCAGGCGCCGAACGGGCTGGTGGTGCCCCTGTCGAACGCCGAATTCCGCCTGCTCTGGGCCTTCCTCGAGCGCCCGAGGCGGGTGCTCAGCCGTGAGCAATTGCTCGACGCCGCCCGTGGCCGTGCCATCGAGGCCTTCGACCGCAGCATCGACCTGCTGGTCTCACGGCTGCGCCAGAAGCTCGGCGACGACTCGCGCAACCCCAACCTGATCAAGACCGTGCGCGGCGAAGGCTACCTGCTCGACGTTGCCGAGATCCGCTGATGGCGCGCCCCGACAGCCTGTTCGCACGCCTGCTCGGCGTGTTCCTGATCGCCATCGTGCTGGCCCATGCACTGGCCTTCGCCTGGTTCGGCCGTTACGGCGCGCCCCCGCCACCGCCGCCTCCGCCGCACATGGCGCTGGACGGCCTGCCGCCGCCCGAGGCCGGCCCTCCCCCGCCACGACTCGATGGCCCGCTGATCGTCTTCGGCTTTCAGCTGATCACCCTGCTGCTCGCGGCCTGGTACTGCGCGCGCCTGCTCAGCCGGCCGATCCGCCACCTGGCCGAGGCAGCCGAACAGCTGGCCGACGACCTCGACAGCCCTCCGCTGCCACTGGCCGGGCCTCGCGAGACACGCCAGGCCGCCCAAGCCTTCAACCAGATGCAGCAGCGCATTCGCGGTCAGGTGCAGCAGCGCACGCGCATGCTGGCAGCGGTGTCGCACGATCTGCGCACGCCGCTGGCCCGCCTGAAACTGCGCCTGGAACAGATCCCCGATGCGCAGGTGCGCGAGCGCATGGCCCTGGACCTGGCCGAGATGACCGAGATGCTCGATGCCACGCTCGGCTACCTGCGCCAGCTGCACAACGCCGAGCAAGCGCAGAACCTGGATATCCAGGCGCTGGTCGAAGCGCTGGCCGAAGACGCCTGCGAACGCGGCGAGGATGTCGGCGTCCGGGGCCAGTGCGCGCCCCTGCAGGCGCGCCCGGTGGCACTGCGCTCGTGCATCAACAACCTGGTGGAGAATGCCCTGCGCTACGCCGAGCATGCCGAGATCGAACTGCGCGACGGCGCCGAGTGGGTCGAGGTACGCGTCATCGACTACGGCCCGGGCATCGCGCCGGCCTTGCGGGAAAGCGTGTTCGAGGCGTTCTACCGCGTGGAAGGCTCGCGCAATCGCAACTCCGGCGGCGTGGGCCTGGGGCTGACCATCGCCCGCGAGGCGGCACAACGCCAGGGCGGCGACATCCACCTGGAAGAAACCCCCGGCGGCGGCCTGACGGCCATACTGCGCCTGCCACGCGCGCTCACGTGTCCTGCCTGATACAAAGTCCACACACCCCGTACATAAGCGCCCCTGAACCTGCCATGGCTGAAGAAGCCTCTTCAGCCAGCCAACCATGGGAGCAACGCTCATGATCAGTGGTGTCAGCAGTTACTCGGGCTACGCCTACAGCTCGACTTACGCCAGCACCCAGCGCAGCACCGCCAGCAGCGGAAGCTGCGCCGGAGGCCCGGCCAACATGCAGGAGAAGCTGTTCAGCCTGCTCGACAGCGACGGTGACGGCAGCGTCGCCAAGGAAGAACTGAGCAGCATGCTCAGCGCCGCACAGGAAAACGACAGCAGCCTGAGCATCGACATCGACGAGCTGTTCAGCCAACTCGATGGCAATGGCGATGGCAGCCTCGACAGCGACGAGATCGCCGCACTCGCACCGCCGCCTCCGCCGCCACCGGGCGGGCCCAACCCCGAGGACATGTTCGCCCAGCTCGACGCCAACGGTGACGGCCTCATCGATGCCGACGAACTCGCGGCACTGGCCAACGACGGCGCAGTGGACACCAGTGCCCTGCTCGCCGAGCTGGACAGCGACGGTGACGGCGGCCTCGACCTGGACGAGCTGAGCGCACTCGCGCCACCCCCTCCGCCGTCTGGCGGCCCGTCATTCGAACTGGCGCAGGGTAGCGAAGGCGACGACGCGACGCTGGACGGCCTGCTCGAGGCCGTCGCCCAGCGCCCACCCAGGCCCGAGCTCGAACCACAGGTCTCGGAGATGATCGGCAAGCTGCTGCAGCACTACCAGAGCAGCCAGAACGACGCCGGCAGCCTGGGTAGCCAGCTCAGCCTCAGCGCCTGAGCGCGAGCCGCCGCTGGCCTCACTGGCGGCGGCGTCCAGCGCCGCTCAATCGCCCCTCAGGCGGTAGCCCACGCCCGCCTCGGTGATCAGGTAGCGGGGCGCGGCCGGATCGTCACCCAGCTTCTGTCGCAGATGACCGACCACCACGCGCAGGTAGTGGCTGTCACCGACGTGGCTCGGCCCCCAGATGTCGCGCAGCAGCTGCTGCTGCGTCACCACGCGCCCGAGGTGCTGGCCAAGCAGGGCGAGCACCGCATACTCCTTGGGCGTCAGGGCGACTTCGCCGCCCTCCACGCTGACCCGTCGATAGGCCAGGTCGATGTTCAGCCCGCCACAGACGATGTTCGCCGGCAGCGCTTCGCGTACCTGCCCCTGGCGCAGCAGCACGCGCACACGGGCCAGGAACTCCTGAATACCGAAGGGCTTGCTCACGTAGTCGTTGGCGCCGCCGTCCAGCGCCAGCACCTTCTCGCCCTCGCTGGCGCGCACCGACAGCACCAGCACCGGCACCTGGCTCCATTCACGCAGCCGGCGCAGGACCTGCTGGCCGTCGAGATCGGGCAAACCAAGGTCGAGCACCACCACATCCGGGCTCTGCAAGGCCGCCTGGGCCAGACCGTCTTCGCCGTTCGCGGCCTCCAGCACCCGATAGCCCTGAGCACTGAGGGCGATGCGCAGAAACTTGCGAATCTGCGCCTCATCGTCGATCAGCAGAATGCTCGGTCCCTGGCTCATCACTCTTCCTCGGTGGCTTGTGGTTGCGCGGTCAATGGCAGGTGCAGGGTGAGGCTGGCACCACGGCCATCCAGCCCGTCGCCGACGCTGACGCGGCCACCGTGGGCACCGACCATGCCCTGGCAGATGGCCAGGCCCAGCCCCGTGCCCTGGCCACCACGGTCCCCGCGCGCGGCGGTGTAGAACATGTCGAAGATCTTCACCCGCTCCGCCTCGGGAATGCCAGGCCCCTGATCGGCGACGACGAAACGCAACGCCTGTTCATCGAACTCCAGCGACACACGCAGACGCCCATCCGGCGGCGAGAAACGCGCAGCGTTCTCCAGCACGTTGACCAGCGCCTGCTCGATCAGCGCCGCATGCACGTACAGCAGCGGCGGCTCTGCCGGCAGCACACACTGCACCCGCAGCGGGGCAAGCACCGTGCGCAGGCGCTGCAGGGCGCTGGCGACGATGTCGCTGGGCGCCACCCAGTCACGCGCCAGCTTGAGCCCGCCATGGCCCAGGCGGGTCATGTCGAGCAGGTTCTGGATATAGCGGTCGAGCCGTTCGGCCTCATCACGGGTGCCTTCCAGCAGCTCGTGGCGATCCGCTGCGGGGATCGCGTCGCCCAGTGCCAGCAGGGCGTCGATGGAACCGCGCATGGCCGTCAGCGGCGTACGCAGGTCGTGCGACACCGAGGCCAGCAAGGCACTGCGCAACTCTTCGGTCTGTCCATGCAGGCGCGCGGCTTCCAGCTCCTCGGCCAACTGCGCGCGCGCCAGGGCCTGTGCCAGCGGCTGAGCGAGCGCGGCGACCAGCCGGCGGCGCGTGTCCGTCAGCGGCGTGCCAGCGGCTGTCCGCAGGCCGAGCAGCAGCAAGGCGCCCTCCTCCCCGCACAGCGGCCACCACCACCAGCGGCTGCCCGGCAAGGTGTCGGTGCCGAGACCAGCGGGCTGCTCATGCTGCCAGGCCCAGTCCGCGGCGGCGCGCTCGGCGTCGGACAGCTCGATGCGCAGGCCACCCTCGTGCTGCCACGGCCCCTGCGCCATGCGCGACAGCAGCGTCAGTTGCACCTCCGCCCAGCCGCCCAGTTGCTGCTCGGCCACCGCCAGCACGGCCTGGCGGTCAGCGGCGACGGTCAGCTTGCGCGACAGCTCCAGCAGTGCCGTGGTTTCACCCTGCATGTGGCGCAGTGCCTGCACCTGGCGCCGCTGACGGCTGGCCAGGTTACCGGTCAGGCCGGCCATGAGCAGGAAGAACAGCAGCGTCAGCACGTCCTCCTGACGCTGGATGTGCAGGGTCAGGGTCGGCGGGATGAAGAGGAAGTTGTAGACCAGAAACGACAGCCCCGAACACAGCAGCGCCGGCCCCAGGCTGCTGCGTACGGCCACCAGCAGCACGGCGGCGAGAAACACCAGCGAGATGTTCGGCAACTCCAGTATCCGCGCCAGCCCGAGGGCGATCAGCGTGGCACCGGCGGTCGCCAGCAGCGCCAGCAGATAGTCGCGCCAGCGCGGCGCCGGTTGCCGGCCACGCCCGGCGTGCGGCTGCCCCGCCTCGGCATCCAGCACGCTCACTTCCAGTCCGGCCCCCGCCGCCAGCAGGCGCTCGCCGACACCACGGCCGAACCAGCGCCGTCGCAGGCGCCGTGCACTGCTGCCAACCAGAATCAGGCTGGCACGCCGCTCGCGGGCATGCTCGAGCAGCGTGCGCGCCACCGACTCGCCGTGCAGGATCACCACCTCGCCCCCCAGGCGCTCGGCCAGGCTCAAGGCCGCCTGCACCCGCCCACGCTGCACGTCGTCCATGGCCTGGCGGCTGTTGACGTGCACCACCGACCAGGGCAGATGACGCCGCTCGGCCACCCGGCAGGCGTGACGCACCAGGCGCTCGGCCTCGCCATCGCCGTCCACCCCCACCAGCAAGCGCCCAAGCACGCTGGGCGCGGCCTGGCCAAGCTGGCGGTAGCGCCGGTCGAGATCGGCATCGACCCGTGCGGCAGCGGTCTGCATGGCCAGCTCACGCAGCGCGGTCAGGTTGGTCGGAGAGAAGAACGCGTCGATGGCTGCCCGCGCCTGTTCGGGCATGTACACCTTGCCGTCGCGCAGGCGCTCCAGCAGCTCGCGCGGCGGCAGGTCGATCAACTGGATCTCGTCGGCTTCCTGCAGCACCCAGTCCGGTACGGTTTCACGCACCTGCACCCCGGTGATGTCGCGGATGCGGTCGTTGAGGCTCTCCAGGTGCTGGACGTTGACCGTGGTGTAGACGTCGATGCCGGCCGTGAGCAGCTCCTGCACGTCCTGCCAGCGCTTGGCGTGACGACTGCCAGGGGCGTTGCTGTGCGCCAGCTCGTCGACCAGTGCCAGCCTCGGCGGATCGAGCAGCAGACCGTCGAGGTCCATCTCGCAGATTTCCAGGCCACGGTAGGGCAGGCGCCGTGGCGGCTGTTGCGGCAAGCCCAGCAGCAGGGCCTCGGTGTCGCTGCGACCATGGCTTTCGACCACCCCCGCACGCAGCGGCACGCCCATGCGCAGCTGCGCATGGGCGGCCTGCAGCATGGCGTAGGTCTTGCCCACGCCGGGCGCAGCACCGAGAAATACCTTGAGCCGCCCACGGCCTTCGCGGGGCAGGTCGGCAAGCAGCGCTTCGGCGCGCAGGCTGTCAGTCATGGCGGGATCATCAGCGGGCGTTGAGGGGCGGATTGTCGATCAGCGCCAGGTTCAGGGCCAGCACATTGACCACCGCAGGGCCAAACAGCGGGCGTTCGGTGTGCGCCTCGATCAGCTGCGACAGCACCTCTGGCGCCAGGTTGCGCGCCTGCGCGATGCGTGGCAACTGCCAGGCAGCGGCCGCGGGTGACAGATGCGGGTCGAGGCCGCTGGCCGAGGTGGTCACCAGTTGCATCGGCACCGGCGCCTGAGCGTCGTGGCCGGCGCTGAGCCGTGCGACGCGCTCGTACAGGCGCGGATTGCTCGCCGCCAGGTTGCTGGCGGCGCTGGCCACGGTGGCGTAATCACCCGCCGAGGGGCGTGGCTGGAACCACTGATCGCCGTCGAAGGCCTGGGCGATCAGGCGGCTGCCACGCACCTGCCCCGTTTCGTCTCGCACCAGGCTGCCGGCAGCCTGGTCGGGGAATGCCAGGTGCGCCATGGCCGTGACCGCAAGCGGGTAGGCGACGCCGGTCAGCAGGGTCATCAGCGCCAGGGTGGCGACGGCAGGGCGAATATGTTCGAGCATGATGGTTCTCCAGAAGGTCGCCCCGGATCAGCTCCGGGGCAGGTCGAGCGCGGACTACACCCAGCCCAGCGCCACCAGCAGCAGGTCAAGCAGCTTGATGCCGGCGAAGGGGGCGAGCAGGCCGCCGAGGCCGTAGATCAGCAGGTTGCGCCGCAGCAGCTGGCCGGCATCCAGGGCCCGGATGCGCACACCGCGCAGCGCCAGCGGGATCAATCCGACGATGATCAGGGCGTTGAACACGATGGCCGAGAGAATCGCGCTTTGCGGGCTGTGCAGCTGCATCAGGTCGAGTGCGCCGAGCTGTGGATAGATACCGGCGAACAGCGCCGGCAGGATGGCGAAGTACTTCGCCACATCGTTGGCCAGCGAGAAGGTGGTCAACGCACCGCGCGTCACCAGCAGCTCCTTGCCGACCTGCACCACGTCGATCAACTTGGTCGGGTCGCTGTCCAGATCCACCAGGTTGGCGGCCTCGCGGGCGGCCTGAGTCCCATCGTTCATGGCCAGTCCGACATCGGCCTGGGCCAGAGCCGGTGCATCGTTGGCACCATCGCCGCACATCGCCACCAGCTTGCCCTCGGCCTGCTCGGCGCGGATGCGCGCCAGCTTCTTCTGCGGCGTCGCCTCGGCGATCACGTCGTCTACCCCCGCCTCGGCGGCGATGGCCGCAGCGGTCAGCGGGTTGTCACCCGTCACCATGACGGTGCGGATACCCATGGCGCGCAGCTCGGCGAAGCGCTCACGGATACCCGGCTTGACCACGTCCTTGAGGTGAATGGCGCCGAGCAGTCGCCCGCCAGCGGCCACCAGCAGCGGTGTACCGCCGCTCTTGGCAATCTTCTCCACCTCGCTCGCCAGTGCCGCCGGCATGCCGTCACGCCCCAGCCCGAGGTAGGCCAGCACGGCGTCCACCGCGCCCTTGCGATAGGCCAGGCCATCCACGTCGACACCCGACAGGCGTGTCTCGGCGCTGAAGGCGATCAGCCTCATGCCATCAGGAGCGGGCAACGCCAGCGGCTGCAGCGACGCCAGGTACTCGACGATCGACTTGCCCTCCGGGGTGTCATCGCCCTGCGACGCCAGCAGCGCCGCCCTGGCCAGCTCCGCCGCAGCGACCCCGGGCGCCTGGAGCAGCGCGCTGCAGCGGCGGTTGCCGAAGGTGATGGTGCCGGTCTTGTCCAGCAACAGGGTATGCACGTCACCGGCCGCCTCGACCGCGCGCCCCGACTTGGCGATGACGTTCAGGCGTACCAGGCGATCCATGCCGGCGATACCGATGGCCGAGAGCAGGCCACCGATGGTGGTGGGGATCAGCGTCACCAGCAGGGCGGCGAGATAGATCAGCGGCAGGTTGCCGTCGGCGAAGCGGGCGAAGGGCTGCAGGGTGGCTACCACCAGCAGGAAGATCAGAGTCAGGCCGATCAGCAGGATATCCAGCGCGACTTCGTTGGGCGTCTTCTGCCGGCGCGCGCCCTCGACCAGCGCGATCATGCGGTCGAGCGTGGACTCGCCAGGATTGGCGGTGATCCTCACCAGCAGCCAGTCCGACACCAGGCGGGTATTGCCGGTGACTGCCGAGCGGTCCCCGCCGGACTCCCGGATCACCGGCGCTGACTCACCGGTGATGGCCGCCTCGTTGACCGCCGCAATCCCTTCGATCACCTCGCCATCGCCCGGTATCAGCTCGCCGGCCTCGACCCGCACCACATCGCCCGTACGCAGGCTGGCGGCGGCGACCGAGTGGAACTGCGCACCGACCCGCTTGCGCGCCATCAGTCCCTGGCCGGCGGATTTGAGGCTGTCGGCACGCGCCTTGCCACGGCCCTCGGCCAGCGCTTCGGCGAAGTTGGCGAACAGCACGGTGAACCACAGCCACAGGGCGATCTGCACGCCCAGGGCAGTGCTTACCTGGCCATCCCCGGGCTGAGCGGCTGGCACGAAACACAGCACGCTGGTGACCAGCGCCGTCAGCTCGACCACCAGCATCACCGGTGAACGCACCAGCTGGCGCGGGTCGAGCTTGACGAAGGCCTGCCTGAGGGCCGGGCGCCACAGCGCACCGAGGTGGGTCTGCACCTGGCCGCTGGACGGGTTGGCGCTGCATTGCGCCGATACATGGACATTCATCACGGGCGCTCCTTCACAGTGCCAGGTATTCGGCCAGCGGGCCCAGGGCCAACGCCGGCATGAAAGTCAGGCCACCCACCAGGAGGATGGTCAGAGTCAGCAACACGACGAACAGCGGGCCGTGGGTGGGGAAGCTGTTCCGCCCCAGCGGGGCCGTGCGCTTGGCCGCCAGGCTGCCAGCGATCGCCAGCACCGGCAGGATGTAGCCGAAGCGCCCGAGCAGCATGGCCAGGCCGAGCATGAGGTCGTGGTAGGGGGTGTCGGCGCTGAAGCCGGCGAAGGCCGATCCGTTGTTGCCGGTGGCCGAGCCATAGGCATACAGCGCCTGGGTGAAACCGTGCGGGCCGGGGTTGCCGATGGAGGCCGCAGGTCCGGCGAAGCTCACCGCCAGGGCAACGCAGACCAGCACGCCGAGCGGCATCACCATCAGCGTGGCGACCAGCAGGCGCACCTCGCGCGCCTCCAGCCGCTTGCCCAGGTAGGCCGGTGTGCGACCGATCATCAGGCCGGCGAGGAACACCGCGATCAGCACGAACAGCAGCATGCCGTAGAGACCGGCGCCGATGCCGCCGAAGATGATCTCGCCGAGCACCATGTTGAACAGCGGCACCAGCCCGCCAAGCGCGCTGAAACTGTCGTGCATGGCGTTCACCGAGCCATTGGAGGCCGCCGTGGTGGTGGTGGCCCAGAGCGCCGAAGCGAAGCTGCCGAAGCGGGCTTCCTTGCCCTCCAGTGAGCCCACCTGCTCGACGGGCAGCCCCGCCAGCAGCGGATTCGGCTGCAGCTCCGCCCAGGCACAGAGGCCCAGCCCCATGGCGAACAGCAACAGCATGCTGGCCAGGATCGCCCGGCTCTGACGCAGGTCCCGCACGTAGTGACCGAAGGCGAACACCAGCGCTGCCGGGACCAGCAGGATCGACGCCAGCTCCAGCAGATTGCTCAGCGCCGTGGGGTTCTCGAAGGGGTGCGCCGAGTTGACCCCGAAGAATCCGCCGCCGTTGGTGCCCAGCTGCTTGATGGCAATCTGGCTGGCCGCCGGCCCCATCGGCAGGGTCTGCTCGCTGCCCTGCAGGGTGGTCGCCGCCACGTAGTCGCTGAAGGTCTGCGGTACGCCCTGCCACACCAGCAACAGCGCCAGCAGCAGACACAGCGGCAGCAGGCCGTAGAGCACGGCGCGGGTCAGGTCGACCCAGAAGTTGCCCAGGCGGTCGCTGGACTGCCGCATCAGCCCCCGGCACAGCACCACCAGCACCGCCAGCCCCACCGCCGGGCTGACGAAGTTCTGCACCCCCAGGCCAAGCATCTGACTGAAATAGCTGAGCTGTGCCTCACCGCTGTAGGCCTGCCAGTTGGTGTTGGTGACGAAGCTCACCGCCGTGTTGAAGGCCAGCGGCAGGCTCATCCCGGCCACCTGCTGCGGATTGAGCGGCAAGGCGCCCTGCAACAGCAGGATGCCGGTCAGCACCAGCAGGCAGACCAGCGTGAAGGCCAGCAGTGCCAGGCTGTAGCCGCGCCAGCCCTGCTCCTGCTGCGGGTCGATGCCGGCGACACGGTAACAGGCGCGCTCCAGGGGTTGCAGCAGAGGGCTCAGCCAGGTGCGCTGGCCTTCCATCACACGATAGAAGTAGCGCCCCAGAAACGGCGCCGGTGCCAGCACCAGCAGGGAAAAAGCTGCCAGCAGCAGCCAGTCGTTGTCGTGCATGGCCACCTCCTCAGCCGCGCCCGGCGGTGAGCAGAGCCACCAGCAGGTAGGCGAAGAGGCCGATCACCAGGATCAGCGACACACCATCGATTGCGTTCATGTTCAAAGCTCCACGATGCGGGACGTCCGCTCGCGAGCATTGTCGGAAGGCCGGCCGTAAAGATTCGATTGGCGGGCGGCTGGCGGGGCGTAAAGAAAGCGTATCGATGCAGCGGCGCCGGGCCTGTGGCGGCGCGCCGGCTCAAGCGCCGCGCAATCCGTCAGGCATTGGCAAGCCCGCCACTCAGGCCAGCAACTGCACCGCCAGCCCCAGCAGCGCACAGGCCAGCAGCGTCTCGATCACGCCGCGCCGCAAGCCCAGCAGCGCCACGCCCGCGCCCAGCGTGATCGCTGCCGACAGCCAGTCGAAGGTCCCACCGAAGCCCTCTGGCCAGAGCACGTGATAGGCGAAGAACAGCGCCAGATTGACGATGACCCCGACCACCGCAGCGGTGATGCCGGTCAGCGGCGCGGTGAACTGCAAGCGGCCGTGGGTCGACTCCACCAGCGGCCCGCCGGCGAGGATGAACAGGAACGACGGCAGAAAGGTGAACCAGGTGACCAATGCAGCCGCCAGAGCACCACTGGCGAAGGCCGAGTCGCCCGCGAACAGCGGCTGGCCATAGGCACCGACGAAGGCCACGAAGGCCACGACCATGATCAGCGGCCCCGGCGTGGTCTCGCCGAGCGCCAGGCCGTCGATCATCTGCCTGGGCGTCAGCCAGCCATACTGCTCGATGGCGCCCTGATACACATAGGGCAGCACCGCGTAGGCGCCGCCAAAGGTCAGCAGCGCCGCCTTGGTGAAGAACCAGCCCATCTGCGTCAGCGTGCCCTGCCAACCGAACGCCAGGGTCAGCAGGCCCATCGGCAGCAACCACAACAACGCGCCCAGCAGCAGGATCAGCCCCAGGCGAGTGGGCCGGAAACGCGTATGCGCCAGGCGTGTGTCGTCATCGATCAGCGCCGCCACGCGGGCGGGGCCAACCTCGCCATGCGCAGCCGCGCCGGTGAAATGCTGCGGCGCCAGGCGCCCGCCGAGGTAGCCGATCAGCGCGGCAGCCAACACGATCAGGGGAAAGGGCAGCTGCAACGCGAAGATCGCGACGAAGGCCGCCAGCGCGATGCCCCACAGCCAGGCGTTTCTCAGCATCCGCCCGCCGATGCGCCAGGCCGCCTGCGCCACGATGGCTGTCACCGCCGGCTTGAGGCCATAGAAGAGCCCCGCCACCAGGGGCACGTCGCCATAGGCCAGATAGACCCAGGACAGGCCGATCAGGATCAGCAGCGATGGCAGCACGAACAGCACACCGGCGATCACCCCGCCCCAGCTGCGGTGCATCAGCCAGCCGATATAGGTGGCCAGCTGCTGCGCCTCCGGCCCGGGCAACAGCATGCAGTAGTTCAGCGCATGCAGAAATCGTCGCTCGGACAGCCAGCGGCGCTTCTCCACCAGCTCCTGATGCATGATCGAGATCTGCCCGGCCGGCCCGCCGAAGCTGATCAGCCCCAGTTTCAGCCAGAAACGCAACGCCTGCAGCAGGCTGACCGGGGCAGGACGCTCTGGCGAATCGGACATTGGGCAGGCTCCAGCACGACGAAAACCGACCGCCCACTATAGCCGCGAAACATGACAGCGAAGCGACAGCGCACGAAAAACGACCAGCCTCCCGCAGCCCTTGTACCACCTGGCCTGGAACGCTTTTCCCGCATCTTATCCACAGCGCTTTCCCCAGATTCTGTGCATGAGCCGGGCGCCTGCGGCCCGCCCCTGCCCCGCTGTGGGAAACTCAACGCAAGTCATTGATTGATCGAACGATGCGACCTGTCGATGACGCCAACAAGACGTCACTGGGCAAAAACTGAACGGCTCCGGGCAGGCCGCGGGAATGCTAGGCAGGAAGGGCTTTTGCAAAGGTTATCCACAGGACTGCCAACAGAATCTGTGAAGCAATCGGGAGGCGTCAGCCGTTGTACAGATAGACCACCAGGCGCTTCTCGGGGCTGACGACGATCAGGCCGATCCGACCATAGGCGTAATAGCTGCCCGGGCTGTTGATAAGGCTGTCGACATCGCGTATCAGCGCGGCGGCCACCTCGATGCAGAAGCCGTAACGACAGAGGTAATCGAGGCTGCTCAGCGACTGCTGGCGACTGTCCACAGGCCAGTGCCGCTCGTCCGCGGCGATCGGCGTTTCTTTCCAGTCGCTGTAGGAGCCGCGCCAGCGCCGCCCTGCAGTGGCGCTGTTGCCCGGCATGTTCTCGAAGAACCCCAGCCCCGTGCCGGCGAGCGCCGCGGTGGCTGCGGGCAGGCGATAGACGAGAATCCCGGTCTCGTTGCCGCCTGGGCCGAATCCCCAGGACTCCTCCATGGCATAGACAATGGAGGTGACCTGCAGCGCGTCGGGCACCAGGCTCAGGCGGTGCTCGTTGAGCGTGTGCAGATAGGCCAGGCGGATCGCCAAGGCACAGGCGAAGGTGCCGAGGACCAGCGTTGCGTAGATGAGCAGCTTGCGAGCGGTGGACATGCGCCGTTTCGTCCCTGAAGGTCAGTCGTCCTGCCAGCCCGGGGAGCAGGCTGGCCCGCCCTACTCTACACAGGCCGGGACCACAGACAATGGGGACAACGGTCAACCGGCCCGCACACAGGGAAACGCCCGACAGACAGCTCGGTAATGCTGTTCATCTGAGGTGCACACGTTTGGCTCCCCTCTCCCATTCATGGGAGAGGGGCTGGGGGAGAGGGGACTATGTGCGTCCGACTACCTCTCCTGAGAACAGCATTACGACAGGTCGGGCGTTTTCCTCAGCGTGCCGGCCCCGGTTCAGTTGCCGGCGGCCTTCAGCAGCGGGTTGCCATTGGCGCCGGCACCGCCGTTGGTCTTGTAGGCGTCGAGCAGTTTGCCGGCCTTGCTCCACTCGAACACGGTCGACTCGTTCTTGTTGTACGCCCCCGGTATCGCGGTGATCAGGCTGTAGTCGTACTTCCACACTTCCTTGCCGCTCAGCTCGGACTTGGAGTTAGGGTGACCGACCTGCTTGACGACCTCATCCTGGGTGGCACCGGAACTTTTCAGCTGCTGCAGCGTTTCCGGGGCGATGTACACGCCGGTCTCGTAGTCCAGCGGCGTACGAACGTTGCAGCCTGCCAGCAGGGTCAGAGAGAGGGCCGCCGCGGCGATGAGGGTTGTCTTGTTCATGCTGAATGTCCTTGTTTTGATCCGTCCATACCGCCCACGGGGCCTCGGCGCTGCGCGCGAGCAGCCACGCAAGGGCGGTAAGCAAGGAGCATAAGGACGGGCAGGTGGCCCAGCCATAACACAGATGACCTAATGGCCTTGTGCTGGCTGTACCGCCCCGGACCAGGATCGCGTCAGCGACCGAACGCTGTCAGGCCACCTTGCTCGGCGACGCATCCTCGAAACGGTCGACCTTGCGCAGGCTCTTGAAGCCGAGCATCCAGCCGCCGGTCACCAGCAGGGTGCAGGCGCAACCGAGCAACGCCGCCGGCACCACGCCG
Organism: Pseudomonas sp. BMW13; assembly: GCF_013357275.1. NCBI lineage: Bacteria > Pseudomonadati > Pseudomonadota > Gammaproteobacteria > Pseudomonadales > Pseudomonadaceae > Pseudomonas > Pseudomonas sp. BMW13. The sequence continues at coordinate 43,158 of NZ_SUKD01000018.1, forward strand.
AACCAGGCGGCACTGGTACCGGCGCGGAATTCGCCCAGCTCGTTGGACGAACCGATGAACAGCATGTTCACCGCGTTGACCCGGCCACGCATGGCGTCCGGTGTGGAGAACTGCACCAGCGAGGAACGAATGTACATGCTCACCATGTCCGCACCGCCGGCCACCATCAGCGCGGCGAAGGACAGCCAGAACAGGCTGGACAGGGCGAACACCAGGTTGGCCAGGCCGAACAGCGCCACCGCGCCGAACATCACCAGGCCGACATGACGGTTGAAGGGTCTCATGCTCAGGTACAGGCCCACGGTCACCTCGCCGATGGCCATGGCGCTGCGCAGCAGGCCCAGGCCCGTGGGGCCGACCTCCAGCACCTCCTGGGCGTAGATCGGCAGCAACGCCACCACGCCACCGAGCAGCACGGCGAACAGGTCCAGCGAGATGGTGCCGAGAATGATCGGCCGCGTGCGGATGAAGTGGATGCCCGCAGTGAAGCGCGCCCAGGCGGTCGACTCCAGCGCCTGCATCTTCTCCGCATAGCGCACCGGCACCAGCGGCAGCAGCGCCGTACCAACGAGGAAACACAGCAGGCACACCGAGTAGGTCAGGCCACCGCCGCCGATGGCGTACAGGCCACCGCCGAGCACCGGGCCGGAGATGGTCGCGCCGCGCATGATCATGCTGTTGGCCGCGATGGCCGCCGCCAGGCGCTCGCGCGGCACGATCTGCGGCAACAGGCTCGACAGCGCCGGCCCGGTGAAGGCACGGCCACAGCCGTAGAGCACCAGCACGGCGTAGTACCAGCTGACCGGCGCCTCGCTCAGTGACAGCCAGAGCAGCGCCCCCGCGCACAGCGCCTCCACCAGCCAGCTGAGCATGAGGATCAGCTTGCGGTCGTAACGGTCGATCAGGTCGCCCGCCGGCATCAGCAGCACCAGCATGGGGATGAACTGGGCCAGGCCGACATAGGCCAGCGACAGGGGATCGCGCGTCAGGTCATAGACCTGCCAGGCCACCACGATGGCCTGGATCTGCACGGCGAAGACCACCACGATGCGCGCGACGAGAAAGGGCAGGAAACCGGGAAGCCGGTAAACGGAAACTGGGGCAGCGGACACGGAGGAAACCTCGAGGCATGACCGGCCGGTGCCGGTCGAGGTGAGCCGGCCAATCTACGGCAAAGCCCTGCCATGGGGCAAACCGGTGAACAGGTTGTTGCGCTGGTTGCTCCACAGGCAGATGGCAACCGAAATATTTTGGGCCGGATCGACGAATCTTGTGCAGTCGCGGCTGAAGCCCCTCCCACGCTCCGTGCGGTTGCGGGCGGTATGGTTCAGACCACAAACCCGTAGGAGGCGCTTTAGCGGCGAGCTGTTTCATCGCGGCTGAAGCCGCTCCTTGGGAATAGCGTGCAAGCGCAGAGGCAGACGACTTTGGTAGCCTTGTCCGAACGTTTTTACGGAAGCCTCGCCATGCCGCTCACCCTCGACGAACTCGCCCAGATCAGCGCCCTGACCCTGAGCCACTATCAGGACAGCGCCGAGGATTTCCGCGCGGGCACCCGCGACCACGACGTCAGCCAGAACATCGCCGCCCTGCTGCGCCATATCGAGGCGCCGAGGCCCTGGCGCATCCTCGATCTCGGCTGCGGCCCCGGCCGCGACCTGCGCACCTTCAGCGCGCTCGGGCATCAGGCCGTCGGCCTGGATGGCTGCGCCGAATTCGTCGAGATGGCGCGCACCGACAGCGGCTGCGAGGTGTGGCAGCAGAACTTCCTCGCCCTGGACCTGCCCGAGGCGCAATTCGACGGTATCTTCGCCAACGCCAGCCTGTTCCATGTGCCGGACCAGGAGCTGCCGCGCGTGCTCGGCCAACTGCATGCGGCGCTGAAAACCGGCGGCGTGCTGTTCAGCTCCAACCCGCGCGGCGACAACCAGGAAGGCTGGAACGGCCCGCGCTACGGCAGCTACCACGACCTGGAGCGCTGGCGTGCGCGGCTCGTCGCTGCCGGCTTCGCCGAGCTGGAGCACTACTACCGTCCAGACGGCCTGCCGCGTGAGCAACAACCCTGGCTGGCCAGCGTCTGGCGTGCCCGCTGAACACAGGCCGGCCGCGACTCACAATGGGGCAGGGATTCGCGCCGTGCATTCTTTTGGGCTGCGCGCGCCACCCGCAACGCGCCTGAGCGCAGCGCCCGAGGCCCGGAACAGAGCGGCCTGGCGCATCTCGACAGGGATTGGCACAGCCACTGCATGACTCCGTACAAGCCCGGCCACCCGGGCAACCCACTCGGTCAACGGCGATCGAACAGCCAACGCAGGCAATTGGGTAGCGACGTGCCATAGAGCGGCACGCGACAGAACAGGCAAAGGCGCCTGGAACCGCAAGGTTTCAGGCGCTTTTTTTTGCCGCACGAAAACCTGATGAGCTTTCGCCGGGAACCACCATGAACAGCACAGAACGCCCCAGCAACAAGCAACGCCTGGTCATCATCGGCAACGGCATGGTCGGCCACCACTGCGTCGAGCAACTGCTCGCGGCCGGCGCGCTGGAACACTACCGGATCGACGTGTTCGGCGAGGAGGCGCAGCGCGCCTACGACCGCGTGCACCTCTCCGAATACTTCAGCGGGCGCGATGCCGAATCCCTGGCGATGAGCGCCGCCGAACTGTACGCACGCCCCGGCCTGTACCTGCACCTGGCTGCGCCGGTACTGGAGATCGACCGCGCCGCCTGCGAGGTGATCACCGCCAAGGGGCGCTTCACCTACGACAAGCTGGTGCTGGCCACCGGCTCCTACCCCTTCGTGCCGCCCATCGAAGGCGCCGAGGGCGATGCGCGCCTGGTCTACCGCACCCTCGACGATCTCGACGCCATCCGCGCCGCCGCCCAGGGCAAACGCCGCGGCGTGGTGGTCGGCGGCGGCCTGCTCGGTCTGGAGGCAGCCAACGCGCTGAAATCGCTGGGCCTGGAAGCGCACGTGGTGGAATTCGCCCCGCGCCTGATGCCGGTGCAACTCGACGACTTCGGCGGCGCCGCGCTCAGGCAGCGCATCGAGGACCTCGGCGTCGGCGTGCACCTGGGCAAGGCCACGCAGTCGATCAGCGCCGGCAGCGACTACCGCTACCGGATGAACTTCGCCGGCGATGAGGCCCTGGAGACCGACCTGATCGTCTTCTCCGCCGGTATCCGCCCGCAGGACGCCCTGGCCCGCGCCTGCGCGCTGGAACTCGGCCCGCGCGGCGGCGTGGCGATCGATGACCAGTGCCTGAGCAGCGACCCGAACATCTACGCCATCGGCGAGTGCGCGGCCTGGAATGGCGGCATCTTCGGCCTGGTCGCGCCCGGCTACCAGATGGCCCGCGCCGTCGCTGCCCGGCTCTGCGGCGCCGAGGCGCAGCCGTTCCTCGGCGCCGACATGTCGACCAAGCTCAAGCTGCTCGGCGTCGATGTCGGCTCCATCGGCGACGCCCACGGCGCAACGGCCGGCGCGCGCAGCTACCGCTACATCGACGAGGCCAGCGCCAGCTACCGTCGCCTGGTGGTCTCCGCCGACGGCTGCCAGGTGCTCGGCGCCGTGCTGGTCGGCGACAACAGCTACTACGACACCCTGCTGCAGTACGCGCAGAACGGCATCAGGCTGCCGGACGACCCGGCCAGCCTGATCATGCCCGCCGGTGGCGGCGCCCCGGCGCTCGGCGCCGACGCCCTGCCGGACAGCGCCACCATCTGCTCCTGCCACAACGTCAGCAAGGGCTCGGTGTGCGCCGCCATCGACGCCGGCTGCTGCGATGTCGCCGGGGTCAAGGCCAGCACAAAAGCAGCCACCGGCTGTGGCGGCTGCGCGGCGCTGCTCAAGCAGGTGGTCGAGCACGAGCTGAGCGCCCGTGGCGTGGCCGTCGACACGAGCCTCTGCGAGCACTTCGCCCACACCCGCCAGGAGCTCTATCACTTCGTCCGCGTCGAGGGCATCGAGACGTTCGAGGACTTGCTGGCCAGGCATGGCAAGGGCCACCTCGGCTGCGACATCTGCAAGCCGGCGGTGGGCTCGATCCTCGCCTCCTGCTGGAACCGGCCGATCACCGAGCCGGCGCTGATTCCGCTGCAGGACACCAACGACACCTTCATGGCCAACATGCAGAAGAACGGCACCTACTCGGTGGTGCCGCGCATCCCCGGCGGCGAGATCACCCCCGAGGGGCTGATCGCCATCGGCGCGGTGGCGAAGAAATACGACCTCTACACCAAGATCACCGGCGGCCAGCGCATCGACCTGTTCGGCGCCCAGCTGCACGAGCTGCCGGACATCTGGGGCGAACTGATCGCTGCCGGTTTCGAGACCGGCCACGCCTACGGCAAGTCGCTGCGCACGGTGAAGAGTTGCGTCGGCAGCACCTGGTGCCGCTACGGCGTGCAGGACAGCGTGGCCATGGCCCTGCATCTGGAGAATCGCTACAAGGGCCTGCGCTCGCCGCACAAGATCAAGTTCGCGGTCAGCGGCTGCACCCGCGAGTGCGCCGAGGCGCAGAGCAAGGACATCGGCGTGATCGCCACCGAGAACGGCTGGAACCTGTACGTCTGCGGCAACGGCGGCATGCGCCCACGGCATGCCGAACTGTTCGCCACCGACCTGGACGACGACAGCCTGGTACGCCTCATCGACCGCGTGCTGATGTTCTACATCCGCACCGCCGACAAGCTGCAGCGCACCTCGGTGTGGCGCGAATCGCTGGAAGGCGGTCTGGACTACCTCAAGCAAGTGATTCTGGAAGACAGCCTGGGCCTCGCCGCCGAACTGGAAGCGCAGATGCAGCTGGTGGTCGAGCGCTACGAGTGCGAATGGGCGGGCGCGCTGAAGGACGAGGAGAAGCTCAAGCGCTTCCGCACCTTCGTCAACGAAAAGGGCGGCGACCCCGACATCCGCTTCGTCCGCGAACGCGGCCAGCGCCGTCCGGCGCGCGCCCATGAACTGGAACTGATCCCCGTCACCGAGGAGGCCGTCTGATGAGCCCGTCCAACACCGCACGCGATCCGCACGCCGACTGGCGCCCCCTGTGCCGCACCGCCGACCTGGTGGCCGGCTCCGGCATCGTCGCCCTGGCCGGTGGCCAGCAGGTGGCGCTGTTCTACCTGCCGGACAGCGAGCCGCAGGTATTCGCCATCGGCAACCGCGACCCGAAATCCGGCGCCAACGTCATCGGCCGCGGCCTGGTCGGTCACCTGGGAGGCGATCTGGTGATCGCCTCGCCGCTGTACAAGCAGCACTTTCGCCTGCGCGACGGTGCCTGCCTGGAGTACCCCGAGCAGCACCTGCCGGTCTGGCCCGTGCGCCTGTGTGGCGAGCGGGTGGAAATCAGCCTGGGCTGAGCCCCTGTCCCCTTCTTCAACAGCTAACGAGAGAGCGCAAACATGTCCTATCTGGTTCCGACAGAATTCGTCACCAAGATGGTGGATGCCGGTGAGTCGAAGATCTTCATGTCGACCCGCGACACCCTGATCCGCGCCTTCATGGCGGGCGCCATCCTGGCCCTGGCGGCGGTGTTCGCCATCACCGTGGGCGTGCAGACCGGCTCGCCGCTGGTGGGCGCCATGCTCTTCCCGGTCGGCTTCGTGATGCTCTACCTGATGGGCTTCGACCTGCTCACCGGCGTGTTCATGCTCACCCCGCTGGCCCTGCTCGACCGCCGCCCCGGCGTCACCCCGAGCGGCGTGCTGCGCAACTGGGGCCTGGTGTTCGTCGGCAACTTCGCCGGCGCGCTGACCGTGGCCTTCATGATGGCGTTCGTCTTCACCTACGGCTTCTCCACCGGCCCGGGCGCCATCGGCGAGAAGATCTCGCACATCGGCGAGGCGCGCACCCTGGGCTACGCCGAATACGGCCTGGCCGGCTGGGCGACCATCTTCCTGCGCGGCATGCTGTGCAACTGGATGGTGTCGATGGGCGTGGTCGGGGCGATGATCTCCACCACCGTGAGCGGCAAGACCATCGCCATGTGGATGCCGATCATGCTGTTCTTCTTCATGGGCTTCGAGCACTCGGTGGTGAACATGTTCCTGTTCCCCTCGGCGATGATCATGGGCGGCGACTTCTCGGTGATGGATTACATGATCTGGAACGAGATCCCCACCGCACTGGGCAACCTGGTCGGCGGCCTGGCCTTCACCGGCCTGACCCTCTACACCACCCACGTCAGAACCGCGCCCAAGCGCACCACCTACAACTGAGCCGTGCCGATGAGCCTGGCCGACGCCTCGCCGCGCAGCCGCCAGCCAGGGCGGCTGCGCGTCAGCGTCGGCCAGCATTCGGACAGGGGCAAGAAGCCACGCAACCAGGACTTCCATGGCCTGTGCGTGCCGCAGGCGACCCAGCTCGACAGCAAGGGCATCGCCGTCGCCCTGGCCGATGGCATCAGCAGCAGCGAGGTCAGCCACATCGCCAGCGAGACGGCGGTGGCGGCCTTTCTCAGCGACTACTACAGCACCAGCGACGCCTGGTCGGTGAAGACCTCGGCGCTGCGCGTGCTCGCCGCCACCAATGCCTGGCTGCACGCGCAGAGCCGGCGCAGCCTGCACCGTTATGACCTGGATCGCGGCTACGTCTGCACCTTCAGCGCGCTGTTGCTGAAGTCGACCAGCGCGCACCTGTTCCACATCGGCGACGCGCGCATCTACCGCCTGCGCGGCGACGTGCTGGAACCGCTGACCCAGGAACATCGCCTGCACCTCGACGCCGACAGGAGCTACCTCAGCCGCGCGCTGGGCATGCAGGCGCATCTGGAAATCGACTATCAGGCCCTGCCGCTGGAGGTCGGCGACCTGTTCCTGCTGGCCACCGACGGCGTGCATGCCTTCCTCGACGACCGCAGCCTGCGCGCCTGCCTCGCCGGCAGCGCCGACGACCTGCAGCACACCGCGCAACGGATCGTCGAGCGGGCGCTGGCCGGCGGCAGCGACGACAACCTGACCGTGCAGCTGCTGCGCATCGAGCAGTTGCCCGAAGGCGAGCCCGGCGAGTTGCAACGGCAGCTGGACGAGTTGCCCTGCCCTCCCGTGCTGGAGGCACCGTGCGACTTCGACGGCTACCGCATCCTGCGCCGGCTGCACGCCAGCGCGCGCAGCCACCTGTACCTGGCGCGCGACCCGGCCAGCGGCGCCACGCTGGTGCTCAAGACCCCCTCCCAGGATCTGCAGCAGGACACGCAGTACCTGCAGCGCCTGCTGCTGGAGGAATGGATCGCCAGGCGCATCGACAGCCCCCACGTGCTCAAGGCCCATGTGCCATCGCGCCCGCGCCACTACCTGTACAGCAGCAGCGAATTCATCGACGGCCAGACGCTCGCGCAGTGGCTGCTCGACCACCCGCAGCCGCCCCTGCAGGCGGTGCGTGACATCGTCGAACAGATCGCACGCGGCCTGCGCGCCTTTCACCGCCTGGAAATGCTGCACCAGGACCTGCGTCCGGCCAACCTGATGATCGACGCCGAGGGTACGGTGAAGATCATCGACTTCGGCGCGACGCACGTGGCCGGGCTGCAGGAGAGCGACGCGCGGGAGACGCTTCGGCAGGCGCTCGGCACGGCACAGTACAGCGCACCGGAATACTGGCTGGGACAGCCGGCCAGCGTCGGCTCGGAGGTGTTCTCGCTGGCGGTGATCACCTACCAGATGCTCAGCGGCCGGCTGCCCTACGGCGCGGCCATGGCGCGGGCCCGGAGCCGGGCGGCGCAGATGCGCCTGCGCTACCAGCCAGTGGGGCGCCAGGCGGACCTGCCACCGTGGCTGGACGACGTGCTGCGCAAGGGTTGCCACCCGGACCCGAACCAGCGCTACCGGGACCCGGACGAATTCGCCCACGCCCTGCACCATCCCGGCCAGGCGCTGCTCGCGCGCAGGCATCGGCCCCTGCTGGAGCGCGACCCGCTGCTGTTCTGGCAACTGCTCAGCCTGCTGCTGGCACTGTCCTTGCTAACCGCACTGCTGCACTAGGCGCGCCGTGCCTTGCTGGCAAAACGCCCGGCAGACGGGCAGAATTTCCCGCTGCCCGTTCCTGAACGGCCTGCCCTACGGTCGCACCCGACCCACATGGCACCCCGCAGGCCTGTCCCTGCGCCGTTATTTCCTGCGCAGGTATCGCTTCGATGTCACCGATCGACCTCAACTCCGACATGATGTATCGCCTGCTGGTGCAAAGCGTGGTGGATTACGCCATCTACCTGCTCAGCCCCGAGGGCGTGGTGACCAACTGGAATGCCGGTGCCCAGCGGGCCAAGGGCTACCGGGCGGCGGAAATCGTCGGCCAGCATTTCTCGGTGTTCTACAGCGCGCAGGAGCGTGACGCCGGCGTGCCGCAACGCGGCCTGCAGCAGGCCCGCGACACTGGGCGTTTCGAAGCCACCGGCTGGCGCCTGCGCAAGGACGGATCGTCGTTCTGGGCGCATGTGATCATCGATGCCGTGCGCGACGATGAGGGCCAGCTCATCGGCTTCGCCAAGATCACCCGGGACTGCACCGAGCAGCAGCGCCTGCAGAACGAACAGCGCGAGCAGGAGCGGCGTTTCCGCCTGCTGGTGCAGGGCGTCAAGGACTACGCCATCTACATGCTCGACCCGCAGGGCCATGTGCAGAACTGGAACGCCGGTGCGCAACGGGCCAAGGGCTACAGTGCCGGCGAAATCGTCGGGCAGCACTTCTCGCTGTTCTACACGCCGGAAGATCGCAGCACGGGCCTGCCGCAGCGGGGCCTGGAGACCGCCCACCGCGAGGGTCGCTTCGAGGCCGAGGGCATCCGCCTGCGCAAGGACGGTTCAGCGTTCTGGGCCCACGTGATCATCGATGCGGTGCGCGACGACGAGGGCCAGCTCATCGGCTTCGCCAAGATCACCCGCGACATCACCGAGCGCCGCCAGCACGAACAGGAACTGCTCAAGGCCAAGGAACTGGCGGAAAGCTACAGCGAGGAGATGAGCAACCTGTCGCGCTTTCTCGACTCGGTGATCGGCAACATTCCCGCCAGCCTGATCGTCAGGAACCCGCAATCCGGGGAAATCCTGCTGGCCAACCCACAGGCCGAGCGCCTGTTCGGCTGCAGCGCCCAGGCCATGGTCGGCCAGCATCCACAGGCCTGCCTGGCAGCGGGCATCGCCCGCTATATCGAAGAGCAGACCGAACAGGGCATCCGCGCCAAGACCGGCTACCTGCGTGAGCAGTCCCTGGAGACCCCGCTGGGCCTGCGCACGCTGCGTACCCGCGTGGCCCTGAGCAACGGCGGGGCCAACCAGGCCAGCTACGTGCTGATGATCGCCGAGGACGTCACCGACGAACTGGCCGCGCACGCGCAGATTCATCACATGGCGCACCACGATGCACTGACCGGGCTGGCCAACCGCACGCTGTTCGCCGAGCGTCTGCAGGAAGCCCTCGCCGAGAGCGCGGTCGAGCGCTCGCTGGTCGGCGTACTGTGCCTGGACCTGGACAACTTCAAGAACATCAACGACGCGCTCGGCCATGCCTTCGGCGACCGCTTGCTGCGCGCGCTGGCGAGCCGCCTGAAAGGCACGCTGCGCGACCAGGACACCCTGGCCCGCCTCGGCGGCGACGAGTTCGCCATCGTCCTGCGCAACCTGGATTGCCCCGAGAGTGCCCATCGCACCGCGCAGCGCCTGATCGACGTGGTGGCGCCGAGCTTCATGATCGACGACCACAGTTTCAGCGTCGGCCTGAGCGTGGGCGTGGCCATTGCACCGAACGACCACCAGAGCGCCGAGCAGCTGCTGCGCTACGCCGACCTGGCGCTGTACGAAGCCAAGCGCAACGGGCGCAATCGCTTCGAATACTTCCAGCCCGAACTGGATGCCGCCGCGCGCCGCCGCCGCACCATGGAGATGGACCTGCGCACCGCCCTGCACCTGGGCCAGTTGCAGCTGCACTACCAGCCGATCATCGACCAGCAGCACGGGCAGATCTCCGGCTACGAGGCGCTGATGCGCTGGCATCACCCACTCAATGGCCTGGTGATGCCCATGGACTTCATTCCGCTGGCCGAGGAAACCGGGCTGATTCACGAGGTGGGCGCACGTGCGCTCAATCTCGCCTGCCAGGAAGCGGCCAGCTGGAATACCGAGCAGACCGTGGCGGTCAACCTGTCACCCGTGCAGTTCAGGAACCCCGAGCTGGTCAGGATCGTCGCCCTGGCCCTGCAGGACTCGGCCCTGGAGCCTCGCCGCCTGGAGCTGGAGATCACCGAATCGGTGCTGCTCGACAACAGCGACGGCAATATCGAGACGCTCAAGCGCCTCAAGGCCCTAGGGGTGAACATCGCCCTCGACGACTTCGGCACCGGCTACTCCTCGCTGAGTTACCTGCGCTCGTTCGCCTTCGACCGGATCAAGATCGACAAGTCGTTCATCAACGACATGGTCGACAGCCCCGAGGCGATGTCGATCGTGCGCGCCATCACCGGCATGAGCAGCAGCCTGCAGATCAAGACCACCGCCGAGGGCGTGGAAACCGAAGAACAGCTCAGGCAGTTGCAAGCCCAGGGCTGCTCGCACTTCCAGGGTTTCCTGTTCGGCCATCCGCAGCCGGCCAACGAGCGCAAGCGGCAGTGAACGCGGGCTGGCGCTGACGCCCGCCCGCAACCCCGTTCAGCCGCGCAGGATCATCTCCGCAGCGCGTTCGCCGATCATGATGCACGGCGCGTTGGTGTTGCCGCTGATCAGCGTCGGCATGATCGAGGCATCGGCCACGCGCAGGTTGCTCAGGCCGCGCACCCTGAGCTGCGGCGAGACCACGGCGGCCTCGTCCGTGCCCATCTTGCAGGTGCCCACCGGGTGGAACACCGTGGCGGCGTTCTCGCGCAGGTGCGCCAGCAGCTGTTCGTCACTCTGTACCTGGGCGCCGGGCAGCATCTCCTTGCCACGAATGGCGTCGAACTCCGGCTGGGCGAGGATGCTGCGCGCCAGCTTGACCCCCTCCACCAGCACCCGCGCGTCGGCCTCGTCGCTGAGGAAGTTGAAGTCGATGCTCAGGCTGCGGCCCTCGCCCAGGCGCACCTCGCCGACGCTTTTCGGGCGCAGCACGCAGGTGTGGATGGCGTAGCCATGGCCCCACTCGAACAGGCGCCCGCGATGGCTGCGATAACCCGGCACGAAGTGCATCTGCACGTCCGGCAGGTCACCCGCCAGCGGCGTGCGGGCGAAGCCGCCGGCCTCGACGTAGTTGGTGGTCAGCCAGCCCATCCTGCGCGCCAGGTACTGGAACGGCGAGGCCAGCACCTTGGGCAGCGAGCCGATGGAGAAGCCCAGCGACAGCGGGCTCTTCGAGCGCACGGTGAGCGTGCCGTCGATATGGTCCTGGAGGTTCTTGCCGACTCCGGGCAGGTCGACCTTGCTGGCCACGCCCGCCGTCTCCAGCTCGGCCCTGGGGCCGATGCCGGATTTCAGCAGGATGTGCGGCGAGCCCAGCGCACCGGCGCAGAGGATGGTCTCGCGGCTGCACTGCAAGGTGCGCCACTGGCCCTTCTCGCGCAGTTCCAGGCCGCTGACGCGCTCGCCGTCGAGCAGCAGGCGCTCCACCTCGCAGCCGGTCAGCACGGTGAGGTTGCTGCGCTGGCGTACCGGGGCGACGAAGGCGCGGTAGCTGGACAGACGCCTGGCGTCCTTCTGGGTGACGTTGTACAGGCCGACCCCCTCCAGGCTGCCGCCGTTGAAATCGTCGTTGCGGCGCAGGCCGATATGGCTGGCGGCGCTGATGTAACGCTCGGACAACGGGTTGGGGTCGCGCGGCTTGTCCACCAGCAGTTCGCCCAGCGTGCCGTGGTAATGCAGGGACTGGCCGAGGCGGTTGCCCTCGGATTTCTTGAAGTACGGCAGCACGTCGCGCCAGCCCCAGCCGGGGCAGCCGGCGGCTTCCCAACGGTCGTAGTCGCTGGCGTCGCCACGGATGTAGATCATGCTGTTCATCGCACTGGAGCCGCCGAGGGCCTTGCCACGCGGGGTGTGCAGACGACGCCCGGCGAGGTGGCGCTGCGGCGCGGAGAAGTAGTTCCAGCTGAACACGCGGCTCTTGTACAGGGTGATGGTGCCAGCCGGCACCTGCACCCGTGGGCTGGCGTCGCTGCCGCCGGCCTCGATCAGACAGACGCGCACGGCCGGGTCCGCGCTCAGGCGGTTGGCCAGCACGCAGCCGGCCGAACCGGCCCCGACGATCAGGTAGTCGAAGCTGTCCGCCATCTCAGTGCACCTCTTCCATGTCGTCGTGCAGCAGACCGAGGATGTGCCGCTTCATGCGGATGAACTCGGGCTCCATCACCACGTCGAGGTTGCGCGGACGCTCGATCGGCACGTCGAGGATTTCCTTGATCCGCCCCGGACGCGCGCCCATCACGTAGATACGGTCGGCGAGCAGGATGGCTTCATCGATGTCGTGGGTGACGAACACCACGGTCTTCTTGCTGTTGCCCCAGACCTGCAGCAGCAGCTGCTGCATCTGCAGGCGGGTCTGGCTGTCGAGGGCGCCGAAGGGTTCGTCCATCAGCAGGATCTGCGGGTCGTTGGCCAATGCCCGGGCGATGGCCACGCGCTGCATCATGCCGCCGGAGAGCTGCTTGGGAAAATGCTCGGCGAACTTGTCCAGGCCGACTTCCTGCAGGTAGAACTCGACGATGGTGCGCATCTCGGTGGCCGGCAGCCCCCGGCGCTTGAGGCCGAACTCGATGTTCTGGCGCACCGTGAGCCAGGGGAACAGGGTGTAGCCCTGGAACACCATGCCACGGTCGGCACCGGGGCCATCGACCTTGCGCCCGCCGACGTAGATATCGCCCTCGGTCGGTTCGTTGAGGCCGGCGGTGAGGTACAGCAGGCTCGACTTGCCGCAGCCGGAGGGGCCGACGATGACCGCGAACTGCTGGTCCGGCACCTCGAAGGAGACCCGCTCCAGCGCGGTGAAGGTGTCCCCCGCAGGCGACTGGTAGCGCAGGCTGACGTTGTCCACCTTGAGCCGTGCGGCGACGTCGGCGTACTGACTGAGCGCCGGCATGATGTAGGGTTTCTTGGCTATTGCGCCCATGCGGCAATCCTCAGTCGAAGCAGACGGAACAGTTGATCGGTGATCAGCCCGAGCAGGCCGATGATGGCGATGGCGAGGAAGATCACATCCACCTGGAAGCCACGCATGGCCTTGAGGCTGATGTAACCGAGGCCGCTGGAGGCGGCGACCAGTTCGGCCACCACCAGGTAGGTCCAGGCCCAGCCCATGGTCACGCGCAGCGTGTCGAGGATGCCGGGCAGGGAAGCCGGCGCCAGCACGTGCAGCACCACGTCACGGCGGCTGGCGCCGAGGGTGTAGCTGGCGTTGAGCAGGTCCCGCGAGACGCCCTTGGAGACGTCGGCGATCATCACCAGTTGCTGGAAGAACACGCCGAAGATGATCACCGAGACGCGCTGTTCCAGGCCGATACCGATCCACAGGATGAACAGCGGCACGAAGCTGGTCACCGGCAGGTAGCGGATGAAGTTGACCAGCGGCTCGAGAAACGCCTGGACGATGCGGAAGCTGCCCATCAGCAGGCCCAGCGGCACCGCCACCAGGGAAGACACGACGAAGCCGATCAGCACCACTTCCAGGCTGGCCAGCACATGCTTGCTCAGGGTGCCGTCGGCGGCCAGGCGCACGCCAGCGGCGACCACGTCGCCGGGGGTCGGCAGAAACATCGACGGCACCACGCCGCCATAGGACAGGACGGCCCACAGGCCAAGCACCAGCAGCCAGCACAGGCCACTGACGCCGAGCACCAGACGGCCCGGCAGATCGACTTTCGGGGTCAGGCAGCGCTGCACCCAGGATTTTTGCGTGGCCATGAACCACCTCGTGTTGCGGGTATTGAAGAAGCTGAGCGCACAGTCGGCCCCTCTGCCGCTGGGGCGGGCACCGTGGGGGCGCTTCAGCGGCGACGCTCGCGGCTGAAGCCCCTCCCACAGGGCCCCTTCTGCGCAGAAGGGTTACGGCGTGACGAACGAGGTATCCACCAGATCCTCGTAGCTCACCGCGTAAGGCTTGCCCTGCAGGCTGCTCCAGGTTTCGTTGGCCAGCTTGATGATCTCGGCGATGTCACCGGCCTTGCCGGGAGTACCGAGCAGCTTCTCGCTCATGGCCTGGTCGTAGAACTTCACGCCCTTGGCCGCTTCGGCCAGGTCCTTGGGATCGGACAGGTAGCCGCCAACGCCCTTGGCCATGATCTCGTGGGCCTTCTCCGGGTTGCTCCGGGTGAACTCGACCGCCTTGTACAGGCCGGCGACCAGCGCCTTGACGTCTTCCGGCTGCTTCTCGATGACGTCGCAGTCCAGTGCCACCACGTCGACGATCACGCCGGGCGTCTCGCCGCTGTCGACCAGCACCTTGCCGCTGCCCTTCTGCTTGACCATGGTCAGGTTCGGCTCCCAGGTCACCGCGGCGGGCACGTGACCGGCGATGAAGGCCGAGGCGGCGTCGTCGGCCGTCATGTTCTGCACCTCGATGTCGCTCATGCTCATGCCGGCCTTCTTCAGCAGGTAGCTCAGCCAGAACTGCGACACCGAACCCTCGTTGACCGCCACTGCCTTGCCCTTGAGGCCCTGCATGTCGGCGATGCCCTCCTGCACCACGATGCCGTCGCCGCCGTGGGATTCGTCCAGCGCGGCCACGGCCTTGAAGCAGAAGTCCTTGGAGCGGTACTTGAGGATCTCGTCGATGGTCGAGGCCGAGCCGGACAGCTTGCCCGAGGCCTGAGCGGCCATGTACATCGAGGCTTCCTCGATGGTGGTCAGCTGCAGGTCGAGGCCGGCGTCCTTGAAGTAGCCCAGGTCACGGGCCAGGTACAGGGTGCCGTAGCCGACCCAGGTGGTGTGGCCGATGGACAGGGTGCCGGCCTGGGCGCTGGTGGCCATGCCGGCAGCCAGTGCGGTGCAGGCGAAGGTACGGACGAAACGGTGGCGCAAGGATGATTTCATGAAGCACTCCCACAGCCTGTTGGCTCGTTATTGGTTTACGTGGGGCAGGATTGGCCAGGGGCCGAATTGCATGTGCATGGGGCCAGCCTCGTCGGGCCGATCCTGGTTCTTGCCGCCCTCTGCGGGGCGGTTCCGGGTGATGCCTGTCGCTTTGTTCGCTTTCGCAGGAGCGGCTGGGCGGCATTCCGCCCAGCCGCTCCTACGGGTACATCTCGCCTGTTACAGCAGGTTCAGCTCGCGCCCGGTGCGATCCACCGCGCGCCGGGTCTTCTCCACCAGCTCGTCCAGCTCGGCGTGGGTGGCCACCAGGGCCGGCGCCATGATCATGCGACCGAGGGTGGAGCGGATGATCAGGCCCTCGTCGAAGCCGACAGTGCGGCAGTGCCAGGCGATGTCGTTCTCGTTGGCGAAACGCTTGCGCGTGGCCCTGTCTTCGGCGAACTGCAGCGCGGCGACCAGGCCGGTGCCCTGGACGTCGCCGATCAGCGGGTGATCCGCGAAGGTCTCGCGCAGCAGCTTCTGCAGGTAGGGGCCGGTGTCGGCCTTCACCCGCTCGACGATGCGTTCGTCACGCAGCGCGGTGAGGTTGGCGATCGCCACGGCCGCCGCCACCGGATGGCCGGCATAGGTCAGGCCATGGGCGAACACGCCGCCTTCCTGCACCAGGGCATCGGCGATGCGCTTGCCCAGCACCAGGCCTCCCATGGGGATGTAGCCGGAGGTCAGGCCCTTGGCGATGGTCAGGGTGTCCGGCTCGAAGCCGAAGTGCTGGTGGGCGAACCATTCGCCGGTGCGGCCGAAGCCACCGATCACCTCGTCGGCGCACAGCAGCACGTCGTACTGGCGGCAGATGCGCTGCACCTCGGCCCAGTAGCTGGGCGGCGGGAAGATCATGCCGCCGGCGCCCTGGAACGGCTCGGCGACGAAGGCCGCGACGTTCTCGGCACCCAGCTCGAGAATCTTCGCTTCCAGCTCGCGCGCCGCCTTGAGCCCGAAGGCCTCCTCGCTCAGCTCGCCGCCCTCGGCGAAGTAGTAGGGCTCACCGATGTGGGCGAAGCCCGGCAGCATGCCGCCCATTTCATGCATGAAGCCCATGCCGCCGAGCGCGGTGCTGCCCAGGGTGGAGCCGTGATAGCCGTTCCAGCGGCCGATCATGATTGTCTTGCTCGGCTTGCCGACCACCTGCCAGTAGCGGCGCACGGTGCGGATCAGCACCTCGTTGGCCTCGGAGCCGGAGTTGGTGTAGATGGCGTGGCTGTAGTGCGCCGGCAACAGGCTGAAGAGCAGCTCGGACAGCTCCACCACGCGCGGATGCGTGGTGTGGAAGAACAGATTGTAGTACGGCAGCTCCTCCAGCTGACGGCTGGCTGCGGCATTCAGGTCGGCACGGCCATAGCCCAGCGCGGTGCACCACAGCCCGGACATGCCGTCCAGATAGCGCTTGCCGTCGCTGTCCCAGAGGTTGAGGCCCTGGCCCTTGGCGATGACCAGCGCACCCTCCTCGTTGAGCGCTTTCTGATCGAGAAAGGCGTGGATATGGTGCGCCGCATCCAGCGCCTGATATTCCTGAGTCGTGTGCTTCGGGGCAGTCATCGCAAGGCTCCTGGGTTATCCGGTCATCAGCTCAGCGGAGCTGGAACCATGTCGTTTTAAGTTGCGTGTACTTGTCGAACGAATGCAGCGACAGGTCGCGGCCGAAGCCGGACTGCCGGCCACCGCCAAAGGGCGTGGTGACGTCCAGCGCATCGACGGTGTTGACCGAGACGGTGCCAGCCTTGAGGCGGCGGGCAACGCGATGGGCGCGGTTGAGGTCGTCGCTCCACAGCGAGGCGGCCAGGCCGTAGACGCTGTCGTTGGCCAGGGCCACGGCCTCGTCCTCGCTGTCGAACGGCAGCACCGCCAGCACCGGGCCGAAGACTTCCTCGCGGGCCAGGCGACTGTTCGGCGCCACGCCGGTGAAGATGGTCGGCTCGACGAAGTTGTCCGAGCCGCCGATCGTCAGTTGCCGGCCGCCGGCGACGAGGCGCGCCCCCTCGGCCCGGGCGCCGGCGATGAAGTCCATGATCCGCGCCGTCTGCCGCGTCTCGACGATGGCGCCGGCACGGCTGGCCGGATCCAGCGGATCGCCGGGCAGCCAGTCGCGCGCCCGAGCCTGCAGGCGTTCGACGAACTGGTCGTGGATCGAGCGCTGCACCAGCAGGCGCGAGTTGGCCGAGCACACTTCGCCCTGGTTGAAGAAGATGCCGAAGGCCGCCTTCTCGGCGGCCAGGTCGAGGTCCTGGCAATCGGCGAACAGCAGATTGGCGCTCTTGCCGCCGCACTCCAGCCACACCTGCTTGAGGTTGGACTGCGCCGAGTAAGCCATGAAGTATTTACCCACCTCGGTGGAGCCGGTGAAGGCCAGGCAGTCGACGTCCATGTGCAGGCCAAGGGCCTTGCCGGCAGCCTCGCCGAGCCCCGGCACCACGTTCAGCACGCCTTCCGGCAGGCCGGCCTCAAGCGCCAGTTCGGCCAGGCGCAAGGCGGAGAATGGCGACTGCTCGGCAGGCTTGAGCACCACCGAGTTGCCGGCCGCCAGCGCCGGGGCGAGCTTCCAGGCGGCCATGTCCAGCGGGAAGTTCCACGGCACCACGGCGGCGACCACGCCCAGCGCCTCGCGCGTGATGGTGGCCAGCACGTTGGCCGCGCTGGGAGCGACTTCGTCGTAGCGCTTGTCGAGGCTTTCCGCGTACCAGCGGAACACGCCGGCGGCGCCGGGCACGTCGATGTTCCAGGCGTCCATCACCGGCTTGCCCATGTTCAGCGAGTCGAGCAGCGCCAGCTCATCGCGATTGGCCAGGATCAGCTCGGCCAGGCGCAGCAGCACCTGCTTGCGCTCGGCCGGCGTGCGTTGCGACCAGACACCCGCTTCGAACGCCTGGCGGGCACTGCGCACGGCCAGATCGACCTCGGCTTCAGCACAGGCGGCGACCTGCGCCAGCACCTGGCCGCTGGCCGGGTTGACCGCCGCGAAGGTGGCGCCGGACTGCGCCGCCACACGGCGCCCACCGATGATGGCCTGTTCGATGAAGCCTTGCTGCCGAGCGCGTTGCTGCCAGTCGCTGAGTTCGTACACCGCAGTCCCCTTAACCGTCTGGTGGTTGCGGAACTGATGGTGGCGCAAGCCCGAAGATAGGAAAAATATTAAAAATGTCGCCGGGACATACGAAAAAGCTCGTCACGCCAGCACCAAAGCAGTGCAGCTCGCCAGCTCCTTGTGCACGCATCGCCAACGCCCCCGTGACGCCGCGACATGCCTGCCGGCGCCGCGCCATGACGGGATTGGCGGGCGCACTCTTTCAGCGCATGCTCATCGGCACGGCGGCCCGTTCGCGGTAGTCGAATTCGCCCCGCTGCGCGCCCAGGCCTGCCCGGCGAGCCGATCGCGGCAGCGCCCTGGCGATCACCCCGGGCGTGTACGGCTTTTGCAGGCAGTCGTGCAGACGCCGCTGGCCAGCAAAAATATGGCCACTGGCAAAGAAGATGCTCACCTGCACGGCACCCGAGTGCGGGTATGGTGAACGTCGCAACGAACATCATCAGAGGTTTGCGTGGCTGCCTACACCTTGCGTCAACTCAAGTACTTCGTCACCACCGTCGAATGCGGCAGCGTCGCCGAGGCGTCACGCAAGCTGTACATCGCGCAGCCGTCGATCTCCACGGCGATCAAGGGCCTGGAAGAAAGCTTCGGTGTGCAGCTGTTCATCCGTCACCACGCCCAGGGGGTCTCGCTCACCCCGGGCGGGGCGCGCTTCTACCGCAAGGCGCAGGAACTGCTGCGCATGGCCCGTGAGTTCGAGCAGAACGCCCTGGCCGACAACGACGTGGTGGCCGGGCAGATCGACATCGGCTGTTTCGAGACGGTCGCGCCGCTGTACCTGCCACGCCTGATCGCCGGCTTTCGCCAGCGCTACCCGGGCGTGGAGATTCGCCTGCATGACGGCGAGCAGCATGAACTGGTGCAGGGCCTGACAGCCGGCCGCTTCGACCTGGCGATCTTCTACGAGCATGACCTCGACGGCACCATCGAGACCGAACCGCTGATGCCGCCGCAGCGCCCCTACGCGCTGCTGCCCGAGGGCCACCGCTTCGCCGCCCAGGCCCAGGTGTCGCTGCGCGACCTGGCGCTCGACCCGATGATCCTGCTCGACGTGCTGCCGAGCCGGAACTACTTCGTCAGCATCTTCGAGGAGCTGGGCCTGTCGCCCAACATCCTGTTCAGCTCGCCCTCGATCGAGATGGTGCGCGGCATGGTCGGCCAGGGCTTCGGTTTCTCCGTGCTGGTCACGCGCCCGCACTGCAACACCACCTACGACGGCAAGCAGGTGGCCTGCGTGAACATCGCCGAGGACGTCACCGGCTCCGGCCTGGTGGCCGCCTGGCTCAAGCGCGCCCAGCTGACCAAGCCGGCCCGGCTGTTCGTCGATTACTGCAAGGAAGAGCTGGGCGAGGCGGCACCGCTCTGAACGAGTTCCCGGATTGCATCCGGGCTACAGGCAGCGCTGCTCATATCGCCTGGATGCAGTCCGGGGCCGTCGCCTAGTCGAACACAGGACGGAAGAAGCTGCGCTCGTAGCTGAGGATGCAGCGCGTGTCCTCGGCGTAGCGGAAGGCGGCCTGGCAGTCGGCGTCGGCCAGCGAATCCTGGCGATAGCGCTCGTATTCGGCCAGGCTGGGGAAGCTGAACAGCGCCAGGGCCACGTTGTTGGCGCCTTCCGATGGCAGGAAGTAGCCGTGGTGCGTACCGCCGAACTTCTCCACCAGGGGAATCCACAGCTTGGCGTAATGCTCGAATTCCTCGAGCTTGTACGCATCGACGATGTAACGCTGGTAGCAGGTGACCATGGGTCGTCCTTGTCGCAGGTTGAAACGGGACCGGCGATGGAAGCACAAGGGCCGCCGCTCACGCCATCCTTCGGCTCAGTGAATCTCGATGGGCGTGCCGTTCGCCACGCGCAGCCAGATCTCGCGCATCTCGTCGTTGCTCACGGCGATGCAGCCATCGGTCCAGTCCCAGAGATGGTGCAGCGGACCCAGCCAGCCCCAGCCATTGGGCAGGCCATGGATCATGATATTGCCGCCTGGCGCCTCGTCGCGCGCCGCAGCCGCGGCCTCGTCCCGGGCATTGGGGTAGGAGATGTGCAGGCTCAGGTAGGCCATCGACCTGGGGTTGCGCCAGTCGATCAGGTAGCGCCCCTCGGGGGTACGCTCATCCCCCTCGCGCTGCTTGTGCCCGGCATCGCCGGCCGCACCGAGGGCGATGCGGTACTCGCCCAGCACCTGGCCGTCGCGCCACAGCTGCATGCGCCGCTGCGCCTTGTCCACGGTGATCAGGTCCGCCTGTTCGGCCGCCACCGGCGCGGGCTCCGGGCCGCCCGCCAGGCGCCCCATGATCTTGGTGTAACCCAGTGGCAGCGCCACCAGCAGCGCCATTCCCAGTAGCCATCCACGCTTCACCAGCGGCCTCCTGCCATTCCCTCGGTGTCTTCGCGCGCCACCTTAGCAGAAGGCAGGCGCAGCACCGTGCGCGGCCTCGCAAATGCAGTGCAGCGTGACGGGGCTAGCCCGTCACCAGCGCGCGCAGGCGCTCGCCGTCGATGGCCCGGCAGATGCCCTCGGGCTTCTGCATCGGGGCGTCCTCTGCAGCCAGCATGGCGTTGAGCACCGCCTCGTCGGTGGCCTGCACGGCGGCCAGGTAGAGGGCGTCGCAGCATTCGTCGCTGAGGTAGTCGAGGCTCTGGCGGATGACCGAGACCTGCGGCAAGGGCCGTGGATTGGCCACGCTGAAGGCGAGGAAGATGTCGCCAGAGTTGTTGCCACCGGGCGTGCCGCCCTGGGCGATGCCGAGACCGGCGCGTTGCGCCAGGCGCTTGAGCTGGTGCGGCAGCAAGGGGGCATCGGTGGCGAGGATGACGATGATCGAACCGCGCTCACGCTCCAGCCCTTGCGGCAGCTCATCCTCCAGGCGCTCGCCGACTGCCACGCCGCACACCTTGAGCCAGGCGCGCTGGCCGTGGTTGGCCTGTACCAGGGCACCGAGGGTGTAGGTCTGGCCGTCGATCTCGATCCGCCGCGAGGCGCTGCCGGTGCCGCCTTTGTAGCCGTAGCAGATCATGCCGTTGCCACCGCCGACGTTGCCCTCGGCGATCGGCCCGCCAGCGGCGGCGTCCAGCGCGGCCAGGGCATCGGCCTCGCTGACGTGCTGACCGTTGATGTCGTTGATCACCCCGTCGTAGGTCTCGGCCACCACCGGCATGGCCCACAGGTGCTCGCGTTGCCAGGCCGCCGCGTAGTGGTCGATGGTCCAGCGCGTGGCGGCGTGGTGGACGATGCCGACGCTGTGCGAGTTGGTGATGCACAGCGGGCCGACGAAATAGCCGCCATGCTCGATCCAGTGCGTGCCGGTCATCTCGCCGTTGCCATTGAGCGCATGGAAGCCCGCCCACACCGGCTGCGGCTCGGCTTCGCGACCACGCGGCAGGATGGCGGTGACGCCGGTCTGGATACGCCGGCCGTTGGCCGCCACACCGTTGAGCGTACGGTAACCCACCAGTACGCCTGGCACGTCGGTGATGGCGTTGTGCGGCCCGCTGATACCGGGCAGCGGCAGGCCGAGGTCACGGGCACGAGGTTTAGCCATGGGAGTCATCCTGAGAAGTGGCGGGCTTGCGGTTGCGCAGGTACAGGCCGACCGCCGCGATCAGCAGCGAGGCGAGCAGCAACAGGGTGGCGATGGCGTTGATCTCCGGCTTGATGCCGCGACGGATCATGCCGTAGATGAACACCGGCAAGGTGGTCGAATCGACGCCGGCGATGAAGTAGGTGATCACCAGATCGTCCATCGAGATGATGAACGCCAGCAACGCACCACCGATCACCCCGGGCAGGATCTGCGGCAGGGTCACGCGGCGGAACGTGGTCCAGGGCGAGGCCCCCAGGTCGGCAGAAGCCTCCTCCAGGCGCGTGTCCATGCCCGCCAGCCGCGCGCTGACGATGAGGAACACGTAGCTGATCAGGAAGGTGCAGTGGCCGATGATGATCGAGCCCTTGCCCAGCGGCATGCCGACTCCGACGAAGAAGATCAGCAGGGCGATGCCGAGCACGATGTCGGGCATCAGCATCGGCATGAACAGCAGCACTCGGTAGAACGTCCGCAGGCGGAAGCGATAGCGCGCCAGCGCCAAGGCGGTGAGCGTCCCGACCAGCGTGGAGATCGCCGTGGTGCTCAGCGCGACCACCAGGCTGGTGCGTAGCGCGGCCAGCAGCTGGTCGGTGGACTCGATATACAGCGCGTTCTCGCTGAGGCTGGTGGACAGCCCCAGCAGCGAGCGATACCAGTCCAGGCTGAAGCCGTCCCAGATCATCATGTTGATCGGGTTGCCGTTGAACGAGTAGGCGACGATCAGGCCGATCGGCAGGTACAGGAAGACGAAGAACGCCAGGCTGTAGCCGCCCAGCAGACGGCGCCCGAGGCGGGCGATCAGTGCGTTCATCGGCTGGCCTCCTGCGCAGCGTTGCGCCCCTGGGCCAGCACGTAGAGCAGCAGACAGACCAGCACCGCCGCCATCAGCAGCATCGCCAGGGCGGCACCGAACGGCCAGTTGCGCGCGGCGAGGAACTGTTGCTCGACCAGGCTGCCGATCATCAGCACGCGCGCGCCACCGAGCAGCGACGGCACGATGAAGTTACCCAGGCTGGGGATGAAGACGATGATCGAACCGGCGGCGATGCCCGGCAGGGTCAGCGGGAAGATCACCTTCCAGAAGCTCTGCCAGCGGCTCGCACCGAGGTCCGCCGACGCCTCCAGCAGGCGCTTGTCGAGTTTCTCCACGCTGGCATACACCGGCATGAACATGAACGGGATGAAGATGTAGGTCATGCCGATCAGCACCGCCGTCTCGGTGTAGATCAGCTCCAGCGGGTTATGGATGCCCAGCGCCAGCAGCGTGGTGTTGATGAAGCCGCTGGGACGCAGGATCAGCAGCCAGGCGTAGAGGCGCACGATTAGGCTGGTGAAGAACGGCAGGGTGATCAGGAACAGGCAGAAGTTGCGCATCCGCTCTGGCTGCCGCGCCACCCAGAAGGCCGCCGGGTAGCACAGCGCCAGGGTCGCCAGCACGGTGAACGCGGCCAGCTTGAACGAGCGCAGGATGATCTCCAGGTAGACCGGATCGAACTCCTCGTTGCTGCCGTCGGCCCAGCCCAGCACGCGACCGAAGTTGTCGGGATAGAAGCTCCACTCCACGCCGCCGTACAGCCCCGGCTCGAGCAGGCTGTAGAGGGCCATGATGGCCAGCGGGGTCAGGAAGAACACCCCGATGATCGCCGTCACCGGGCTCAGCAGCCCCAGCAGGCGCAAGCGCTCGCGCAACGGCATCAGGCACCTCCCGCGATCAGGTGCGCGGCCTCCAGGCCGTACCACAGCTGCACGCTGTCACCCGTGCGCAGGCGTTGCAGTTGCGGCTGCGCGACATCGCGCAACACGGCCTTGATCTGCCGCCCATGGGCGGTGCGCAGCAGCAGTTCGAAATCCTTGCCGATGAACAGCAGTTGCTCCAGGCGGCCCTCCACGGCGGCGAAGCCCTCGCCAGGACAGTGCAGGGAAAACTGCTCGGGGCGCAGCATGAGCTGGACGTACTGGCCAACGCACAGCGCCGGGTGACGCGCATGCAGCAAATCGCCCTGGCTATCGAGCAGGTAGGCGACGCCAGCATCGATGGCGCTGACGTGCGCGTCGAACAGGTTGCTCTCGCCAATGAAACCGGCGACGAAGGCGTTGGCCGGACGGTGGTAGATCTCCGCCGGCGCACCGATCTGCTGGATATGCCCGCCATTGAGCACGACGATGCGGTCGCTCATGGTCAGCGCTTCCTCCTGGTCGTGGGTGACGAAGACGAAGGCGATGCCCAGCTCGTGCTGCAGGTTCTTCAGCTCGCGCTGCATGGCCTGGCGCAGCTGGCGGTCGAGGGCGGACAGCGGCTCGTCGAGCAGCAACAGCGCCGGCCGGTCGACGATGGCGCGGGCCAGCGCCACGCGCTGCTGCTGACCACCGGAAAGCTGGCCCGGCTTGCGCCGCTCCATGCCGGCGAGGCCTACCAGCTCCAGCGCCTCGCCGACACGCTGGCGCTTCTCGGCCTTGCCCACGCCGCGCACGTCCAGCGCGTAGCCGACGTTGTCGCCGATGCTCATGTGCGGAAACAGTGCGTAGCTCTGGAACACCGTGTGCACCGGGCGTCTGTAGGGCGGCACGCTGTTCATCGGCTGCCCCTGGATCAGCAGCTCACCACCGTCCAGCTGCTCGAAGCCGCTGATGGTTCGCAGCAGGGTGGTCTTGCCGCAGCCCGATGGCCCCAGCAGGGTGACGAACTCGTTGCTGCCCACGGCCAGATCGAGACCGTCGAGGGCACGCACCAGATGCCCTTCCGGTGCACGGTAGTGTTTCACCGCGCCACGGATCTCGACCACCGGCGCAGTTTGGGTGAAAGCGGTCATGGAGGACTCCACTGATATCGGAGTGATCGCGGCTGAAGCCCTCCCACAGGGAACCTGCAATCCGTGGGAGGGCTTCAGCCGCGAGCTGGCGGCACGGGCCGGCTCAGTTGGCGGTACGCACGCGTGTCCAGACCCGGTCGTACTGTTTCAGGCCCTTGCCCAGGTCGCCGAAGATCTGCAGCTTGGCCATCACCTCGGCCGGCGGGTTGACCTGCGGGTTGTCACGCAGCTCGGCCGGCAGCAGCTTGAGCGCTTCCCGGTTCGGCGTGCCGTTCATCTGCTGCGCGGTGTTCAGCGCGGCGATTTCCGGTTGCAGCAGGAAGCTCATGAAGCGCTTGGCAGCCGCCTTGTTCGGCGCACTCTTGAGCACGCAGACGTCTTCCTGGTACATGGTCGCGCCTTCCTTGGGGATGACGTAGGCGAGGTTCTGCGGGTCCTGCTTCACGTACATCATGGCGCCGACGAAGTAGTGCGCGGCAGCGGCGTCGCCGGACTGCACCATCGGCACGCTGTCGTAGGTGAAGGCGGAGACCAGCGGCTTGCGCTCGATCAGCCAGTCAGCGGCCTGCTTGAGCTCCGCGGCGTTGGTGGTGTTGACCGACTTGCCGTCCTTGATCAGGCCGACGCCGAGGGTCTCGCGCATGTCGTCGAGCAGGATCACCTTCTTGCCGGCCTGAGCCTCGGCAAAGAAGTCGTCCCAGCTCTCGATCGGCTTGGACACCTTGTTCTTGTTGTAGAAGATGCCCACCGTGCCCCAGGCGTAAGGCATGCAGTACTCACCCTTGGGATCGGACTTGGCACGCAGAAAGGCAGGGTCGATATTGGCGAAGGCCGGGTCCTGATTGATGTCGGTCTTTTCCAGCAGATCGAGCACGGCCATGGTGTCGTGCATGTGTACCGAGGGAAAGACGATGTCATAGCCCTTGGCACCGGCCTGCAACTTGGCCAGCATCTCTTCGTTGCTGCCATAGGTATCGAGTGACACCTTGATGCCGGTTTCGGCGGAAAACCGAGTCAGTACCTCGGGGTTGATGTAGTCGCCCCAGTTGTAGAGGTGCAGTTCCTCGGCAGCCAGGGCGGTAGCGCTCGTGCCACCGAGGGCGACACACAGGGTGAGATGACGCAGCTTGAGCATGTTCCTGTTCTCCACTGTTCTGGTCGCGTCAGGGCGCGACATTTGCTTGTTGCGGCAGGAATTCGCGAGCGTCGACAACGAGGCGGAAAGACTTCTGCTGGCTTCCTCACCCGAACGGCGGTCAATCGACAGCTCTTTTGCGTTACGGATGCAGGGTAGAATATATTTCTTCCAAAGATCAACACTCTGACATTTAAATGTCAGAAGAATTTGGCATGGCAAAGGAAACGGACATGCTCGATGGCAAGATGCAACACCTGGAAGGCAAGCTGACGCCGGCCGAGCGCACCCTCTGGGCCTATATCCAGGCCAACCTGGAGACGCTGGCGTTCGAGAACGGCGCCAGCCTCGCGAGCAAGAGCGGCGTCAGCCCCAACACCGTCAGCCGCTTCCTGCGCCGGCTCGGCTACAAGGGCCTGAAGAGCCTGAAGGACGAACTCCGCGACGAAGTCCGCGTGCAGTCATTGCTCAACCCGACGCTGATCGAACGGGTCGAGCAGCCGGAAGATCTGGTCACCCACCTGAACGAGGAGATCGAAGCGCTGCGAGCCTTCGCCGAGCAACTCGGCAGCCAGCACTGGCGCGATATCGTGGCGCGTGTCAGCGAGGCCGAGCGCGTATTCGTCTGCGGCTTCCAGACCATTCGCGGGCTGGCCGAGGACTTCGCCAATCGCCTGGCCCTGGTGCGTTCCGGGGTGGAGTTTCTCGACCTCTACAGCGGCGTGCTGGGGCAATGGCTGGACAGCCACAACCAGCGTTGCTGCGTGATCCTGGTGGACATCGCGCCCTATGCCGACGCGGGTATCGCCTTCGCCAACAACTGCCTGCGCCAGGGCACCGACCTGGTGGTGTTCACCGACGAATATGGTATCGCCCGCCACATCGAAACGCCCTACATCGTCACCATGAAAACCAAGACCGGGTTGATTCTCGAATCCACCGGCGGCCTGACCAGCGCGCTGAACGTGCTGCTGCACTGCGTCGCCACCCAGCACAAGGATCAGCTCAAGGAGCGTCTCGGCGCCTACCGGGAGCGGGTCGAGAGCCTCAAGCTGTATCGCAGCTAGGCAAGGTTGCGCCAGCCAGGGCCTGGCTGGCCAGCTCGCTCAGGCGGACGGCGCAGCCGCCGAGAATCCTGTCGAAGGAGCAGGCTTTCCCGCTGGCGAAGCCGACTGCTGCATCCAGCTCGCCAACCGCGCCAGCATCGCGTCGCAACGGGCCAGCTGCTCGAGGCTGACGAATTCGTCCGGCTTGTGCCCCTGCTCCATGCTGCCGGGGCCGCAGACCACGGTGGCCACGCCGGCCTCGTCGAACAGGCCGCCCTCGGTGCCGAAGGCGACGGTGGTGAAATCCTCGCGTTCGGCGATCAGCGCCAGCAGACGCGCGGCGTCGCTGGCCGCATCGGTCAGCAGGCCGGGATAACTCGACAGCTCGCTGAAGCGGATGTCGCTGTCCGCGCTCACCGCCCGCATGCGCGGCAGCAGTTCACGCTCGGCGTAGGCACGCAGCTCACTGGCGACCTGCTGCGGATCATCGGCCGGCAAGGCGCGCATCTCGAAGTCGAAACGGCACTCGGCGGGCACGATGTTCAGGGCCCGGCCGCCCTGGATCACACCGGCCTGCAGCGTGGAGTAAGGCGGGTCGAAGCGCGGGTCATGGTGCTCGGGCGCCGCCAGGCGCGTGCCGATCTCGCCCAGCTGGCCGATCAGCCGGGCCGCGTACTCGATGGCGTTCACCCCTTGCGGCGCGTAGGCCGAATGGCAGGCGGCGCCGTGCACCTCGCAGCGCATCGCCAGCTTGCCCTTGTGCCCGAGCACCGGGCGCATCTCGGTGGGCTCGCCGATCAGGCAGATGGCCGGGCGCTCGTGGCTGCCGCGCAGACGCTCGACCAGGCTGCGCACGCCGAGGCAACCGACCTCCTCGTCATAGGAAATGGCGATATGCAGCGGCAGCCGCAGCGGCTGGCGCAGAAAGCCCGGCACGGCCGCCAGCACGCAGGCGATGAAGCCTTTCATGTCCGTCGTACCTCGCCCGTACAGGCGTCCGTCGCGCTCGCTCATGGCGAAGGCCGGCACCGTCCAGTGCTGCCCGTCTATCGGCACCACGTCACTGTGGCCGGACAGCATCACGCCCCCCGCGCCACTCGGACCGATGCGCGCATAGAGGTTGGCTTTGCTGCGTTCGGCGTTGAACAGCAACTCGCTGGAGACTCCGTAGCCCGCCAGGTAATCACGCACGTAGTCGATCAGCGCGAGGTTGGATTCGCGGCTGGTGGTGTCGAAGGCGATCAGGTCGGCGAGCAGGTCGCGGCTGGCAGGCATGGGGCAGTTACCGGTACGTGGGTGAATGGACAAGGCGGCGCATGCGCAGGGTGGATGGCGCTGTATCCCGCCACCCGCACGGAGCCACGCGGTGAACGAACAACGCGTCGTCCGCCCTCCTCGCTCGCATGCGGGCGGTGGGCGTGGTGTGTGGTTGTGGGAGGCGCTTCAGCGGCGACACAGGGCACGCCTGGTCGCGGCCAAAGCCCTGCCCGGGATCGGTGACGCAGGTGTGCAGCCGTATCCAGCCCCCTGGCGCGCGGTGGACGAGCAACGCGGCGTCCACCCTACTCGTCGCCCGGCACGCCGTAGCTGGGCGCGGCGGTCGGGTCGAGCGCGCGGGTGATGTAGTCGTGCAACTGCGGCGCGTAGGCGCGCCAGAGCCGGTCCAGCTCCGCGATGGGGTCCTGGTCGGCCCAGTCCACGCGCAGGTCGACCACCGGCCAAACTAAATCACCCACCACCGACAGCGCCGCCGAGTGCACCGGCCCGGCCTCGCCGCCGGCCGCCATGGCCGCGTGCATCGCCGCCAGCAGGCGATCCGGCAGGCCGCCGTCGGCCTGTTCGAAGGCCTCGACCATGGCCTCGATCACCGCCGTGCTCGCCAACAGGTTGCCGGCCGCCACGCACTGCTCGCCCGCCCGCGCATGGTGGATGCCGAGGGCTTCGCGACCGGAGAAGTGCGCGCTGGCACCATGGCTGTCGATCACCGTCACCTGGCGATACTGGCCATAGCCGTTGCTGCCCAGCGCCTTGTCCAGCGCCGCCTGGGGATCGAGCCCGCTTTCCAGCAGGTCGAGGATCTGCGGACCGAGTGCCGGCAGGGTGATGTTCTGCGTCGACACCGCGCCGACCCCGGCACGCAGCCAGGGGCAACGCGCGCCGACGGCAATGCTGGAGGAGCTGATGGCAATGCCGAGGTGGCCGGTCTCCGGGCAGCGCCCGACGATGGAAAAAGTCATGTGCGCACTCCTCAGGCCTGCGTGCTGGGCCAGTCGTCCGGGATCACCGCGATCACGTCGATCTCCATCAGCCACTGCGGCTGGCCGAGGGCCGAGACCACCAGCCCGGTGGAGATCGGGAACACGCCCTTGAGCCACTTGCCGACTTCGCGGTAGACCGGCTCGCGGTAGCGCGGATCGATGATGTAGGTGGTGGTCTTGACGATGTGCGAGAGGTCGCTGCCGGCCTCTGCAAGCAATTGCCTGACGTTCTTCATCGCCTGCTCGGCCTGCGCCGCCGGGTCGCCCAGGCCGACCAGGTTGCCCTCGAAGTCGGTGCCGACCTGACCGCGCACGTACACGGTGTTGCCGGCGCGCACGGCCTGGCACAGGTCATTGTCCAGGGACTGGTTGGGGTAGGTGTCCTTGGTGTTGAACATGCGGATGCGGGTATGCGTGGGCATCAGCGAACTCCTGTCAGGCTGGCGGGTACCGGGCTGCCGGCGGCGTCGGTTGCACGCTGCGCGGCATCGCGGTAGGCGCTGTACTTGCGCTGGGTGGCGATGTGATCGGCGACATGCTTGGCGTCATGCCACACGCCCCAGATGAAGGTGGAGCCCCGCCGCGACAGCCACGGCAGGCCGACGAAGTACACGCCCGGTTCGCTGGAGACGCCACGCTGGTGCTGCGGCTTGCCGCTGCCGTCGAAGGCATTGACCTGCAGCCAGCTGAAGTCCACGGCGAAGCCGGTGGCCCAGATGATCGTGCCGATACCGGCCGCGGCCAGATCGAGCTGCCGCAACGGCTGGCTGACGCAGGCCGGCTCGGGGAAGCGCCGGCGGGCCTCGGGTTCTTCCGGCAGATCGAGTCCGTTGCGGGCGATATAGGCGTCGGCGGCATCGAGCAGCGACAGGTAGTTCTCGTCGCCACGGGCCAGGTTCTCCGCCAGGTCATCGGCGAACTGCGCCACGCCCTGCTCGAAGGCGCGGGTCAGCCCGACCAGGGTGATGCCCTGCCCGGCCAGCTCGCGAAAGTCGATGGTGCGGCCGCCATGGGCGCCGCTGACGGCGATGGTCACATGCTCCTTGCCCGGCTGCACGCTTTCCAGGTCCCACAGGCCGAGCACGCCCAGCCACCAGACGAAGTCGCGGCCACGGTAGCTGCGCGGCGGACGATCATGCGCGCCCACGGAGAGGTAGACCTGACGCCCGGCGCGGTTCAGCTCATCGGCGATCTGCACACCGGAAGAGCCGGCGCCGATCACCAGCACGCCGCCTTCGGGCAGTTGCTGCGGGTTGCGGTAGTGCGCCGAGTGAATTTGCAGCAGCGCCTCGCTCTGCGGCGCGATGGCCGGAATGACCGGACGCTGGAACGGGCCGGTCGCGGCCACGACACGGTTGGCGCGGATCACGCCCTCCGAGGTTTCCACGGTGAAGCCGGGACGCTCGGCGTTGCGCCGCACCTGCTTCACCTCGACGCCGGTGCGGATCGGCGCGTCGATCATCCTGGCGTAGGCCTCGAAGTAATCGGCAACCTGATCCTTGTGGGCGAAGGCGTCCGGGTCGAGACCGGGAAATTCCATGCCCGGGAAGCGGTCATGCCACACCGGCCCGTTGGTCACCAGCGAATCCCAGCGCACCGTGCGCCAGGCTTCGGCGATGCGGTTCTTCTCCAGCACCAGGTGCGGCACGCCGAGGCGGCCCAGGTGCTCGCTCATGGCCACCCCGGCCTGGCCGGCGCCGACCACCAGGGTGTCGATCTCCTGCGGCAGGCAAGCCCGACCTGCGGGGGTGGAAAAGGGGGTCTGCTTCAGCTCGGTCATGGGTACCTGCCCTGATTCTGCTCGTGACTGTTGCGCCGTGGCGGCTCGTTGCGGGCATTCTGTTCAGAGCGGGGCATTCGCGAAATTATGTTTTTTGTAGTCGCTGGCAAGGTAAAAACTGCCTGCATCCCCATTGGGTGCAAGCCCCGTCGTCATGCACGAAGAACGTGCACGGGAACGGCGCACGGATACGCTATATACAAATAGATATAACGCTGTAGGATGGCCGCACCCGGCCTGCCCCCGGCGCCCCATCAACGCCCGTACACGACAAGGAATTCTCATGCTCAAGCCCCTCAAGCACAGCCTGCTCGTTCTTGGCCTGGTCTTCGCCGGCAGCACGCTGGCCGATGAGGTGAAGGTGGCCGTGGCCGCCAACTTCACCGCGCCGATGCAGGCCATCGCCCCCGGATTCGAGAAAGCCACCGGGCACAAGCTGGTCGCGGCCTTCGGCGCCACGGGCCAGTTCTACGCACAGATTCGCAATGGCGCACCGTTCGAGGTGTTCCTCGCCGCCGACGACAGCACCCCGGGCAAGCTGGAGAGCGAGGGCCTGACGGTCGAGGGCTCGCGTTTCACCTACGCCGTCGGTGGCCTGGTGCTGTGGTCGGCCGCTGCCGACTATCTGGACGGCAGCGCCGCGGCGCTCAAGGCCGGGCAGTTCAAGCACCTGTCCATCGCCAACCCGAAGGCCGCTCCCTACGGCCTGGCCGCCACCCAGGTGCTGGACAAGCTGGGACTGAGCGAGGCGCTCAGGGGCAAGCTGGTCGAAGGCCAGAACATCACCCAGGCGCACCAGTTCGTCTCCAGCGGCAACGCCGAGCTGGGCTTCGTCGCCCTGTCGCAGGTGTACAAGGACGGCAAGATCAGCAGCGGCTCGGCGTGGATCGTGCCGGGTGACATGTACGAGCCGATCAAGCAGGATGCGGTGATCCTCAAGCCGGGCGCGAACAACCCTGCCGCCAGTGCCCTGGTCGACTACCTGAAAGGCCCGGAGGCGGCCAGGATCATCGAATCCTTCGGCTACACCCTGTAATGCCCGTGGCCGGAGCGCATCCGGCCAGGTTCGTCTTTCGGAATGAGCATGCCGCTGTCAACCAACGACCTCGACGCCATCCTGCTGACCCTGAAGCTGGCTTCGCTGACCACGCTGCTGCTGCTGATCATCGGCACGCCCATCGCCCTGTGGCTGACGCGCACCGAGTCCTGGCTGAAACGCCCGGTCGGTGCGCTGGTGGCCTTGCCGCTGGTGCTGCCGCCGACGGTGATCGGCTTCTACCTGCTGGTGAGCATGGGGCCCAACGGTTTCTTCGGGCAACTGACGCAGAGCCTCGGCCTGGGCACCCTCACCTTCAGCTTCACCGGCCTGGTGATCGGCTCGGTGTTCTATTCGCTGCCCTTCGTCGTGCAGCCGTTGCAGAACGCCTTCGAAGCCATCGGCCGCGCACCGCTGGAGGCGGCCGCGACGCTGCGCGCCAATCCCTGGGATGCCTTCTTCAGCGTGGTGCTGCCCCTGGCGCGCCCCGGTTTCGTCACCGCCGCGATACTCGCCTTCGCCCATACCGTCGGTGAGTTCGGCGTGGTGCTGATGATCGGCGGCAACATTCCCGGCAAGACCCAGGTGGTCTCGGTGCAGATATACAACCACGTGGAAACCATGAACTACGCCCAGGCACACTGGCTGGCCGGCGGCATGGTGGCCTTCTCCTTCATCGTGCTGCTGGCGCTGTACAGCGGGCGCAGCGGCAAGACGAGGGCGCTGTGATGCTGGCTTCGCTATTCGGCAAACGCGGCGCCGAGACGCCGATCATCGATGACGGGCGCATTCGCGCGCGCTTTCTGGTGCAACACCCCGGCTTTCGCCTGGACGTCGACCTCGACCTGCCCAGCCGTGGCGTCAGCGCCCTGTTCGGTCATTCCGGTTCGGGCAAGACCAGCTGCCTGCGCTGCTTCGCCGGGCTCGACCGCCCCCGTGAAGGCTACCTGCAGGTGGCCGGCGAACGCTGGCAGGACAGTGCCAGCGGGGACTTCCTGCCGGCCCACCGGCGCGCCATCGGCTACGTGTTCCAGGATGCCAACCTGTTCCCCCACCTCAGCGTGCGCGGCAACCTGGAGTTCGGCCAGCGGCGCATCGCCGCCCGCGAACGCAAGGTCGCCCTGGACCAGGCGCTGGAGCTGCTCGGCATCGGTCATCTGCTCGAACGCCTGCCGTCGGCCCTGTCCGGCGGCGAGCGGCAGCGCGTCGGCATCGCCCGCGCCCTGGTCACCAGCCCGCGCCTGCTGCTGATGGACGAACCCCTGGCGTCGCTCGATCTCAAGCGCAAGCAGGAGGTGCTGCCCTACCTCGAACGCCTGCACGAAGAACTGGATATCCCGGTGATCTACGTCAGCCACGCCCCGGATGAAGTGGCGCGCCTGGCCGACCATCTGGTGCTGCTCGAGGACGGCCAGGTACGCGCCAGCGGCCCGCTCAAGGAGTTGTTGCTGCGCACCGACCTGCCCTTCGCCAGCGACGACGACGCCGAGGCGGTGATCGACGGGCAGGCCAGCGCCTACGACGCACGCTACGGCCTGGTCGAACTCTGCCTGCCCGGCAGCGAGGCCCGCCTGCGCCTGCCGCACACGGGGCTGCAGGCCCAGCAACGCGTACGGGTGAAGATCAAGGCGCGCGATGTCAGCCTCAGCCTGCAACGCGCCGAGGGCAGCAGCCTGCTCAACCTGCTGCCGGTCACGGTGGACAGCTGGCAGGTGCTGGATGCGCAGGTGCTGCTGACCCTGCGCCTGGGCGAACAACGCCTGCTGGCGCGGATCACCCGCTACTCCTTCGATCAGCTGGGCATCCATGCCGGCCAGGCGATCT
The DNA here is from genome assembly GCF_013357275.1 of Pseudomonas sp. BMW13. Taxonomy (NCBI): domain Bacteria; kingdom Pseudomonadati; phylum Pseudomonadota; class Gammaproteobacteria; order Pseudomonadales; family Pseudomonadaceae; genus Pseudomonas; species Pseudomonas sp. BMW13. The sequence goes on from NZ_SUKD01000018.1 coordinate 76,746, forward strand.
GGGCGCAGATCAAGTCGGTGTCGCTGCTCGCGCCCTGAGGCCATCGGCCGGCTCGCACTTGCATCCGCTTCGACTAGGCTTAAACAGCCTCCGTCAGAAAGGACTCGCACATGAACATCCGGCAGAAAATGCTGGCCAGTGGCGGCCTCAGCGTGGCCATCGCCGCCGGCCTGGGTGCGCTGGGCTTCTGGGGGCAGACACAACTCAGTGCAGCCCTGTCGCAGAACGAGCTGAGCGTGAGCGCGCTGCGCAACCACCTGGAAGGCGACATGATGCACGACGCCCTGCGCGCCGACGTGCTCGCCGCCTTCAACGTCGAAGCCGGTGACAGCGCCGCCGCCGAGCAAGTACGCCAGGACCTGGGCGAGCACGCCGACTGGTTCAAGAACACCCTTGCCGCCAACGCCAAGCTGCCACTGCCGAACGATATCCAACAGGCCATCAGCCAATCGCAGCCGGCGCTCAACGCCTACATCAGCGAAGCCGAACAGATCACCGAGCTGGCCCTGCACGACACCCAGGCCGCACGCGAGAGAATGCCCAGCTTCATGCAGCGCTTCAGCGAACTGGAGGACAAGAACGAAGCCCTCAGCAACCTGATAGAAAAACAGGTCGCTGCCGCCCACCAGAGTGGCCAGACGGCCGTGGAGCGGGCCTCGGCACTGCTGATCTGCGGGCTGTTGCTGGTGACCCTGCTGCTCGGCTTGATCACCTGGAACCTGATGCGCAGCGTGCTGAAGCCGTTGCAACAGGCCGTCAACGCCGCCCATGCCATCGCCAGCGGCGACCTGCGCCAGCGCATCGAGATCAGCAACCAGGACGAGGCAGGTCAGCTCTTGCAGGCACTGGCCGAAATGCAGGGCAACCTCAGCCAGATGATCAAAGGGATCAGCCAGTACAGCGAGCAGCTGCAGCAGACCGCCCGCAACCTCGCCGACACCGCGCAGGGCATCCTCCAGGACTCCAACCAGCAGGCCGACAACGCCACCAGCATGGCCACCGCCATGGAGCAGATGATCCACAACATCACCCAGGTCGCAGGCCATGCCAACGATGCCCAGGGCATCTCGGCGCAGTCCGGGAACCTGGCCGACACGGGCGGCCAGGTGATTCTCGGCGTGGTCGACGGCATGAATCGCATCGCCGAGGCCGTGACCTCCTCGTCCCAGACCATCACCGAGCTGGGGCGCTCTTCCGAGGAAATCCATTCGATCATCCAGGTGATCAAGAGCATCGCCGAGCAGACCAACCTGCTCGCGCTCAACGCGGCGATCGAGGCGGCACGCGCCGGCGAGGCGGGCCGCGGCTTCGCCGTGGTCGCCGATGAAGTGCGCAGCCTGGCAGCCCGCACCGCGCAGTCGACGCAGGAAATCACGGAGATGATCGAGCGCATCCGCAGCAACACCAGCCTGGCCGTCGACAGCATGCAGACCGGCGTGAACCGGGTGAACGACGGCGTCGCCCTGGCGCACCAGGCGGGCACCTCGATCAGTGAAATCCGCGACGGCACGCAGCGCGCAGCCCAGGTAGTCGGCGAGATATCCCACACCATCGGCGAACAGAGCAGCGCCAGCAACGAAGTTGCCAGGAGGGTCGAGGAGATCGCCGAAATGGCCCGTCACAACACCTTGGCGGTCAACGAGCTGGCACGCTCGGCGCAGCAACTGGAGCAGGTGGCTCAGGACATGCGCACGGCCGTGATGCAGTTTCACACCTGACACCGGCGCAACCCGCTGCCGGCGCGGTGACGAATCCCCCGGACGGGCTCACGGCAGCGTGCCGCGTCCGTTCAGCCGGTCTGGCCCATGACCAGCTGCAGGTGTTCGGGGGCGATCTCGCTGGCGCCGGCCAGCAGCAACGCGAAGTGAATGACGTTCTCCAGCTCGCGGGTATTGCCCGGCCAGCGATGCGCCTCCAGCACGGCCTGGGCCTGCTCGCCGAGTGCGGGAATCGCCAGGCCCAGGCGCAGGGCATGGATGCCGAGAAAATATTCGGCCAGCGGCAGGATGTCGCCGACCCGCTCGCGCAGCGCGGGGAAATGCAGCTGGCCGTCGCACAGATACGCGTACAGGCCTTCCTCGAAGGTACCGGCCGCCACCGCACGGGCCAGGTCGATGCTGCTCGCGGCCAGCAGGCGCACGTCCACCGGCGTCGCCTGGCTGGCACCGACGCGGTACACCTCGCGGGTCTCCAGCGCCGCCAGCAGCTTGCGCTGCAACGCGCGCGGCAGGTCGGCGATCTCGTCCAGATAGAGGGTGCCGCCATGGGCCGAACCGAACCAGCCGGCCCGGCTGCCGGCAACACCGGCATGGGCACCGCCGACGTGGCCGAACAGTTCGGCCTCACCCCACTGCGGGCTGATCGTCGCGGCGCTCAGGGCCACGAACAGGCCGCCGCGCTCGCTGTGCCGGTGGATATAGCGAGCCAGCAGTTCCTTGCCGGTGCCGGTCTCGCCACGGATCAGCAGCGGCTGATGCCCCGGCGCCAGGGCGTCAGCCCGCTCGCGCAGCTGACGCGAACGCGGGTCGACGAACACCAGCGCCTTGGCCCGGATGCTCAGGGGGTTCTGCGGCGCATCGGCGAAGGTCAGCGGCGGCGCATTCAACGTGGGCGGCATGGCCAGGACTCCAGTACGGGGCGGCTCACCCGAGAAGAAAAAGGAAGCGGGCGGCTGCCTGGCCCGGCCCCGCCCCGAAAACTCAGGCGCGCCGGCGTTGCTGCTGCTCGATGCGGTTCTGCAGGCGATAGAGATGAGCGAAGCCCTGCTCCCAGTGGTGATGCCCGGATTTCACGTTGATATGCCCCACCCCGCTGAGCACCACTGCGTCGCTGCCCCAGTGACGCGCCATCTCGACGGCGCGTGCGGCGCTGGCGGCAGGATCGTTGTCGGAGCCGATCAGCTGACTGGGAAACGGCAGCAGGTCACGCGGCAGCGGCGCGAAGTTCTGCAGCGGCTCAGGGCAGCCTGGGCGCTCCACGTCCGCCGGCGCCACCAGCAGCGCACCGCGCACCCGGCGCAGCAGCTCGAGCGGCGCCTGCTGCGCCCAGTGGGCGACGGTCACGCAGCCCAGGCTGTGGGCGATGAGGATCGCGGGGCGTGGATCGGCGGCCACCGCCCGATTCAGTTCGGCGACCCAGTCGGCGCGCTGCGGGCTGGCCCAGTCCTGCTGCTCGACCCGCGTACTGTTCGGCAGGCTGCGCTGCCAGTGGCTCTGCCAGTGCTCGGCGGACGAGCCCTGCCAGCCTGGCAGGATCAGATAACGGATTGCTTCGCTGCGCATGGTCGGCGCCTCCTGAGTCGAATGGCCCCAGTCTAGGCAGAAGCTTGCAAGCACAAAAAGAATAAGAATTCATTTGCTTATGCAAAAAAACACCAAGCAAACATCACTGTCGAATATTCTTTTTAGATCTATAAATGTTCTTAAACATTATTTTTAAGAATATTAGCGCCTCCCTACTATCCGCTCCACGCCAACGGCGGTCGCCGTCCACCGTCATGGCGCCCATCCACAAGGAGCCTGGAAATGACTGCGACGCTGAGACCCCTCGAAGGCCAGGATGACGCCAGCATCCTGCGCGAGATCCAGACCGCCCTGCAGGGCCTGAAATTCGGCGCGGTGGAAATCACCGTGCACAACGGCCAGGTCGTGCAGATCGAGCGCAAGGAAAAGATCCGCCTGCAACAACCGAACACCAAGAACTGACCCATGATGCAGCCCGACCGGACCACCGGAGGGCTACCGCCAACACCCGCACCCAATCCGTGAGGAGCTGCACCATGTCCATTCGCCGTTTCGCCCTGGCCACGCTGGCCAGCAGCCTGATCGCCGGCCCGGCCGCCGCCGCGCCGCTGCTCAACGTGTCCTACGACCCGACCCGCGAGCTGTACGTCGAGTACAACGCCGCCTTCAACGAATTCTGGCAGGCCCAGGGCAACCCGGCCGTGACTATCCAGCAGTCCCACGGAGGCTCGGGCAAGCAGGCCCGCGCGGTGATCGACGGCCTGCGCGCCGACGTGGTGACCCTGGCGCTGTCCGGCGATATCGACGCGATCAACCACAACCAGACGCTGATCGAGCCGAACTGGCAGGCACGCCTGCCGGACAACAGCACGCCCTACACCTCGACCATCGTGTTCCTGGTGCGCAAGGGCAACCCGAAGCAGATCAGCGACTGGGACGACCTGGTCAAGGACGGCGTCGAAGTCATCACGCCGAACCCGAAGACCTCCGGCGGCGCGCGCTGGAACTTCCTCGCCGCCTGGGCCTACGCCCGCCAGCAATACGGCAGTGAAGAGCAGGCGCTGGCGTTCGTCACCGAGCTGTACCGTCACGCCCCGGTGCTGGATACCGGCGCCCGTGGCGCCACCATCAGCTTCGTCCAGCGTGGCCTGGGCGACGTGCTGCTGGCCTGGGAAAACGAAGCCTACCTGTCGCTGGCCGAGGAAGGCGGCGACCAGCTGGAGATCGTCACCCCGTCGCTGTCGATCCTCGCCGAACCACCGGTGGCCGTGGTCGATGCCAACGTCGACCGCAAGGGCACCCGCGCCATCGCCGAAGCCTATCTGCAACACCTGTACAGCGAGGAAGGCCAGCGCATCGCGGCGAAGAACTTCTACCGTCCGCGCAACGAAAAGGTGGCGGCCGAGTTCAAGGAGCAGTTCAAGGATCTGCACCTGGTCACCATCGACAAGGACTTCGGTGGCTGGAAACAGGCGCAGCCGAAGTACTTCGACGATGGCGGCGTGTTCGACGACATCTTCCAGAAGATCAACCAGTGATCCGAGCTCCCCGGCGTGCCAGCGGATAGCCGGTGGCACGCCGGGGCGAGGACCTGCACAAAAGGACTGACCATGTCTCGTCGAACCTCCCCGGTCATACCCGGCTTCGGGTTGACGCTGGGCTACAGCATCAGCTACCTGGCGTTGATCGTGCTGATCCCGCTGGGGGCGATGCTGCTCTTCTCGCTGCAGCTCAGCGCCGAACAGTGGTGGCGCCTGCTCGGCAACCGCCAGCTGCAGTTCTCGCTGCAGCTGTCGTTCGGCACCGCCCTGGCCGCCGCCCTGCTCAACGGCATTCTCGGCACCATCATCGCCTGGGTGCTGGTGCGCTACAGCTTCCCCGGCCGGCGCATCATCGACGCCATGGTCGACATGCCCTTCGCCCTGCCCACCGCCGTGGCCGGCATCGCCCTGACCGCGCTGTACGCGCCCAACGGTCTGATCGGCTCGCTGCTGCCCGTGAAGATCGCCTACACCCCGCTGGGCATCACCCTGGCGCTGGTGTTCGTCACCCTGCCGTTCGTGGTACGCACCCTGCAGCCGGTGCTGGCGGACATCCCCAGGGAGGTCGAGGAGGCCGCCGCCTGCCTCGGCGCCAGGCCACTGCAGGTGTTCCGTCACGTGCTGCTGCCGAGCCTGCTGCCGGCCTGGCTGACCGGCTTCGCCCTGGCCTTCGCCCGTGGCGTCGGCGAGTACGGCTCGGTGGTGTTCATCGCCGGCAACATCCCGCTGCAGACCGAGATCCTGCCGCTGCTGATCGTCGCCAAGCTGGATCAGTACGACTATCCCGGCGCCACCGCCATCGGCGTGATGATGCTGCTGGTGTCATTCATCCTCCTGCTGCTGATCAACCTGCTGCAGCGCCGCATCCAGCCGCCTATCTGAGGAGCCGTCATGAGCCTTGCAACCCTTGGCCGGCAAGCCGCTGCGCGCCCCGCCAGTCGCTCGCCCGGCGCCATCGCGCTGATCGTCATCGCCTGGACGGTATTCGCCGTCATTCTCCTGTTGCCGCTGTACATGGTGCTGACCCAGGGCCTGAGTCGCGGTCTGGCGTTCTTCTGGGAGGCGATCCGCGAGCCGGATGCCATCGCCGCCCTGCAACTGACCCTGCTGGCCACTGCCATCTCGGTGCCGCTGAACCTGGTGTTCGGCGTCGCGGCCGCCTGGGCGGTGAGCAAGTTCGAGTTTCGCGGCAAGAGCCTGCTGGTCACCCTGATCGACATGCCGTTCTCGGTGTCACCAGTGGTCGCCGGCCTGATCTACGTGCTGCTGTTCGGCTCGCAGAGCCTCTTCGCGCCGTACCTGGACACGCACGACCTGCAGATCGTCTACGCCGTGCCGGGCATCGTCCTGGCCACCCTGTTCGTCACCTTTCCCTTCGTCGCCCGCGAGCTGATCCCGCTGATGGAGCAGCAGGGCAGCACCGAGGAAGAGGCTGCGCGCCTGCTCGGCGCCAGTGGCTGGCAGATGTTCTGGCATGTCACGCTGCCTAACGTAAAATGGGCGCTTATCTACGGCGTGGTCCTGTGTACCGCCCGTGCGATGGGCGAATTCGGTGCGGTATCGGTGGTCTCCGGGCATATCCGCGGTTACACCAACACCCTGCCGCTGCACATCGAGATTCTCTACAACGAGTACAACATCGTCGCCGCCTTCAGCGTCGCGATCCTGCTGCTCGTGATGGCCCTGGTGGTGCTGCTGCTTCGCCAGTGGAGCGAGGCGCGCCTGAGCCGCCAGCTACAGGCCAACCGAGAAGACTGACTGCCGTCACGCCGCCAGGAGCGGCATGGCCCACGGAACAACCAGGAACATCAGCCATGAGTATCGAAGTCAAAGGCGTCAACAAACGGTTCGGCCAGTTCACGGCGCTGAACGACATCAACCTGAACATCCAGAGCGGCGAGCTGGTGGCCCTGCTCGGCCCGTCCGGTTGCGGCAAGACCACCCTGCTGCGCATCATCGCCGGCCTGGAAACCCCGGACAGCGGCAGCATCGGCTTCCACGGCGAGGACGTGTCCGACCACGACGTGCGTGATCGCAACGTCGGCTTCGTGTTCCAGCACTACGCCCTGTTCCGCCACATGACGGTGTTCGACAACGTCGCCTTCGGCCTGCGCATGAAGCCCAAGGGCGAGCGCCCGAGCGAGGCGAAGATCGCCGAGAAAGTGCATGAACTGCTCAATCTGGTGCAGCTCGACTGGCTCGGCGACCGCTATCCGGAGCAGCTCTCCGGTGGCCAGCGCCAGCGCATCGCCCTGGCCCGCGCACTGGCGGTGGAGCCCAAGGTGCTGCTGCTCGACGAACCCTTCGGCGCCCTCGATGCCAAGGTGCGCAAGGAGCTGCGCCGCTGGCTGGCGCGCCTGCACGAGGAAGTGCACCTGACCAGCGTGTTCGTCACCCATGACCAGGAAGAGGCGATGGAAGTGGCCGACCGCATCGTGGTGATGAACAAGGGCGTGATCGAACAGATCGGCTCGCCTGCGGAGGTCTACGAGTACCCGGCCAGCGATTTCGTCTACCACTTCCTCGGCGATGCCAACCGCCTGTACGTGGGCAGCGATCACCATGTGCTGTTCCGCCCGCACGAAGTGGATCTGTGCAGCGAACCGGCCGCCGATCACCAGGCCGGTGAAGTGCGCGACATCCGCCTGCTCGGCGCCATCACCCGCATCACCCTCAAGGTGGAAGGCCAGGACGAGCTGATCGAGGCCGAGGTGGCCAAGGACCACGCCAGCCTGGACAACCTCGCGCGCGGCACCACGCTGTACTTCAAGCCCAAGGGTGGCAAGCCGGTCAGCGCCCAGGCCTGAGCGCCGCGAACGGTTCCAGCGCCTACTCCAGGGCGATCGCCATGATCGCCCTGCGCCCCCCTGGCGAGACCTGCAGCGCACGCGAGCCCTGGCTGCGCCGCAGCCAGCCTTCAGCCTCGCACAGCGCCAGCAACGCAGCGCCCAGCGCCCCGCCCAGATGCGGCTTGCGCTCGCTCCAGTCGGGGCAGGCGCAGAGCCGCTGACGGCGCTGCCGTTGCACCTGAGGCCAGTCGATGCCCAATGCCTGCAGGCGCTGCTCACCCGTCGCGGTGATGGCCAGCGTGCCGTCCTGCTGCGCCAGCCAGCCGGCCGCACACATGCGCGCGAAGACCCCCACCGCCAGCTCACCGGCCAGGTGGTCATAGCAGGTGCGCGCCTCACGCATCGCCTGCGGCGTACCCCGCGACGCCGGCACAGGACGCGACTGGCGCGGCTGTGCGGCGAGCGCCGCACTGGCCAGCGCCTCCACCAGCTGCCCCACTTCCGGACCGGCCAGGCGGTAATAGCGATTGCGCCCATGGCGCTGCTGCACCAGCAGGCCGCCCTCGACCAGCTTGGCCAGGTGCGCGCTGGTCGAGGATGGCGACAACCCGGCCAGCAGCGCCAACTCGCCGGCAGGGCGTGCGCTGCCGTCCATCAGCGCCCAGACCATGCTGGCGCGCCCGGCATCGGCGAGCAGCGCGGCGATCGAACTGAAACCCGGTGCGTATTCCATAATTCACCTCATGACGAAACATGGCGTGCACGACACGTGAATACTGGCAGGCAACGTCAACCAGAGCCAGCCAGGGAGAAACCCGATGCTCGCCGTGATCTTCGAAGTACAGGCCAAACCAGGCCAGCAGCAGGACTATCTCGACCTCGCCGCCGGGCTGCGCCCGCTGCTCGCCAGACAACCCGGCTTCATCTCCATCGAACGTTTCCAGAGCCTCAGCGAACCGGGCAAGATCCTCTCGCTGTCGTTCTGGCGGGACGCCGCCTCGGTCGAAGCCTGGCGCCAGCACCAGGAGCACCGCGAGGCGCAGACGGCGGGGCGCGAAAGCGTCTTCGCCGACTATCGCCTGCGCGTGGCCCAGGTGCTGCGCGACTACGGCCTGCACGAGCGCGAGCAGGCCCCCGCCGACAGCCAGGCCATGCACCACAGGGGAGCCGCACGATGACCGAGTACCTGCCACTGATCCTCGCCACCTTCCTGCTCGCCGGCATGGTCAAGGGCGTGGTCGGCCTCGGCCTGCCTACCATCGCCGTAGGCCTGCTCGGCCTGCTGATGGCGCCCTTGCAGGCCGCCGCGCTGCTGATCATCCCCTCGATGGTGAGCAACATCTGGCAGCTGTGCGACGGCCGCAGCCCGCTGCCGATGCTGCGCCGCCTATGGCCCATGCTGCTGGGTATCGTCGCCGGCACGCTGCTGGTCGCCGCGGCACTGCACAGCCTCGACCTGCCCGGCGCCAGCCGCTGGCTCGGCGCGGCACTGGTGCTCTATGCCGTGCTCGGCCTGGCCAGGGTGCAGGTGCGCGTCGCCGCGCGATACGAGTCCTGGCTGGCGCCACTGATCGGCGCCGTCACCGGGGCGATCACCGCCGTCACCGGCGTCTTCGTCATCCCTGCGGTGCCCTACCTGCAGGCCATCGGCCTGGAAAAGGACGACCTGATCCAGGCCCTCGGGCTTTCGTTCAGCGTCTCCACCCTGGCCCTGGCGGCGGCGCTCGGGCACAGCGGCGAACTGTTGCAGCCCGCGGTGCTGGGCCTTTCGGCCCTGGCCCTGCTGCCCGCCCTGCTGGGCATGGCCGCCGGCCAGTGGCTGCGCAAGCGCATCAGCGCCGAGCGCTTCAAACGCTGGTTCTTCATCGGCCTGCTGCTGCTCGGCAGCGAACTGGCCCTGCGCGGCTTCTGAGCGCAAGCGTCAGATGGCGGCCGCCTGCGAGTGGCGGAGGCCAAACCACTGCAGCTCGGCCAGCAGCGCCACCGCCAGCGCCTGGGCGATGACGAAGGCGTAGCCGAACAGGTTCGGCGACAGCCAGCCGATCAGCAGCACCAGCAGGCTGTCGATCACCCACAGGGCATTGACCGCGATGACCGCCCAGACGACCTGGCGGCTGATCTGCTGGCGGTTGGACAACCACACCAGCAGCGCGGCGAATGGCAACAGGGCGCTGCCGGCGACCAGCAACAGCAGACGCGGCAGTTCGAGGAAGGCGCCCAGCCAGCCGGCCGCCAGGACCAGCAGCAGGCCGGTGACGCCGCTGAGCAGGCCGTCGAGCAACAGCGCATCACGCAGCATGGGGTTGGGTTGCAGTACGTTCATGGCAAGTTCTCCACAGGGAGCACCGGGGTGGTGCCTGGCCTACAGACTTCGCCGAAACGCACGGGCCGTCGATTACCTATCAGGTAATGGCCGACATGACCTGGCTGGACTATCGTGCTGGCCATGACTACGAACTCCCAGACCGCCGGCGCCCTGTTGCGCCAATGGCGCCAGCGGCGCCGCCTGAGCCAGCTCGACCTCGCCTGCGAGGCGGAGATATCCACCCGCCACCTGAGCTTCGTCGAGACCGGCCGCGCACAACCCAGCCGCGACATGCTGCTGCACCTGGCCGAGCAGCTGGAGATTCCCCTGCGCGAGCGCAACCGCCTGCTCAGCGCCGCGGGGTTCGCCCCGCTGTACAGCCAGCACGACCTCGCCGACCCGGCGCTGGAGCCGGCGCGCCAGGCCATCGACCAGTTGCTCAAGGCCCATGAACCCTATCCCGCCCTGGCCATCGACCGGCAGTGGAACCTGCTCGCGGCCAACGCCTCGGTCGGCCCCTTTCTCGTCGGCGTGGCAGACGACCTGCTCGGCCCGCCGCTCAACGTGCTGCGCCTGTCCCTGCACCCCGAGGGGCTGGCCCCGCGCATCGTCAACCTGGCGCAGTGGCGCGCGCACCTGTTGCTGCGCCTGCACCGCGATGCCGAGATCAGCGGCGACCCGCAGCTCCTGGCCCTGCACGAGGAACTGCTGACCTACCCGGCGCCGGAGGATGAGGGCGAAGCCTCTGCAGAGACGGTCCTGATGCCGGTGCAACTGCGCACCGAAGCCGGCGTGCTGAGCATGATCAGCACCACCACCGTGTTCGGCACACCGAACGACGTGACCCTGGCCGAGCTGGCCCTGGAAACCTTCTTCCCGGCCGACGCCTTCAGTGCCGAGTACCTGCGCAACCTGGCAAAAGCCCCCGAACGGTAGCGATTTCCGACGAAATCACTCTTTCGGGTCATGCTCGCTCCGGCATGACGCAGTAGTCTTGACGCTGTGTCATTGACGCCGCCCCGCTCAAAACAATAACAAGGAGCACCCGGATGCGCTGTAAAGCACTGCTACGCCATGCCTTTCTCTGGTCGCTGGGCCTCTTCGTCGGGCTCTCGCCCATGGCCTTCGCAGAGGCCGTCAGTCCGCAGGAACAGATCCAGATTCACGCCTGCCGCGCGACCAGCAGCCTGATGCTGTTACGTGGCGAGGGCTTCCAGAAAGTCCATCGACAGCGCCTGGAGGCCGACCTGGCCGCTCTGGCCGGCGCCATGCAGAGCCTGCCGCAGGGCAGCAGCGCGCTCACCAGCGCCCACCACGCCCTCGTTACCCAACTGCGCAACGGTGTTTCCTATGGCCCCGGTGACGAGAACGTGCCCTGGCGCTTCCCGGAGGACCTCAGTCGCGCCTTGCGTGATTTTCTCGCGGCGGCCAGGGGGCTGCCGGGGGCGCCAGGGCAGAGCGAACTGGCGGCGAAGGTCGAGTACCTGGGGGTGCAATACCTCGCCCGCTCCTACCTGGGCACCTTCGAGATCGCCCGCGAGCACCCCGACACCTACCTGGGCCAGGACGAACGCCTGCTGCTGCCGGCCATCGACCAGGAACTGCAGGCTCTGGATGCCAAGGCGGACCCGCAGGTGAACAAGCTGCAGACCCGCTGGGGCTATCTGCGCGCCGCGCTGGCCGACATGAACAGCCAGAGCAACACGCTGGAGAGCGTGTCCGGCCGCCCCTTCGCACCGATCACCGTGGACCGCCACGCGCGCTCGCTGACCGCGCAGTGGATGGCGATGTTCTAGCCCAGCCGTGCCGGGTAGCCGCAGAAGCCGGCTCGTCGGCGCATGCGCCCGTCAGCCGGGCGACTCAGGCCAGGGCCTTCTTCTCGCGAATGCAGGTCGGCCCGGCGATTTCCACCACCGCGTGCTCGACCTCCTTGCGCAGGCCAAGCAGGAAGGCCAGCTCGGCCACCACGAACAGCGGGCCGACCATCAGCCCCATGACGTCATCGACGAACGCCGGCTTGCGCCCTTCGTAATAGTGGCCGACGAACTGGATGACCCAGCCGACCACGAACAGGCCGAGCCCCGCCGACAGCCACAGCGCCGTGCCGGCCACCGCCAGCCCGGCAGCAGCCCACAGGCACAGCGCCAGCAGCAGGCTCATGACCAGACCGAAGCGGGTATCCAGGCGCAGGTAGAACAGCGCGGCGGCCAGCGCCACCAGGGTGGCAGGCGCCAGCCACAGGCCGAACAGCTCGAAACCCGGGCGCGAGAGCAGCACGGCGACCGCCAGCACGATCATCGGGATGCCGATGAAATGGCTGGCGATGTTGCGTCGGTCGCGGTGGTAGGCGGCATACTGGGCCAGGTGATCGACGAGGGTTTTCATTGTTATCGTCCTCAACAGGGGAACAGGCCCCGCCATGATCACCTCGCGCCGGCGCATCGCTCTGTCGCCTAGCCGACAATGACATCGACGGCCACAGCGCCCTACAGGAGCCGACATGCCCGACCCTCGCACCTACGCCAGCCTGCTCAACCAGGGCCACTGGTTCGCCGCGCTGCCTGCGGCGCTGAGCCAGACCCTGCTGGAGATGGCCAGGGTGCAGCGCCTGGATGCCGGCCAGCGGCTGTTTCGCCGTGGCGACAGACCCAGCGGCCTGTACGCGGTGGTCGAGGGCGCGGTGCGCGTCGGCGCCATCGGCGAGAACGGCAAGGAAGCCCTGCTGACCCTGGTCGAGCCGCCGTACTGGTTCGGCGAGATCTCCCTGTTCGACGGCCTGCCGCGCACCCACGATGCCTTCGCCGAAAGCGCCAGCACCCTGCTGTTGCTGCCCCAGGCCGAGCTACTCGCCCTGCTCGAACGCCAGCCGCAGCACTGGCGCGATTTCGCCCTGCTGATGAGCCACAAGCTGCGCCTGGCCTTCATCGCCCTGGAAGACATGAGCCTGCTGCCGGCCGCGCCACGCCTGGCCAGGCGCCTGCTGCTGATCGCCGAAAACTACGGCGAGAGCGAGCCGCGCCGGGTGCTGCACCTGGCCCAGGAACAACTGGCGCTGATGCTCTCGCTGTCGCGCCAGACCACCAACCAGATCCTCAAGGAGCTGGAGGCTCAGGGCGTCGTGCGTCTGACCTACGGCGAGATCGAGATTCTCGACGTCGAGCACCTGCGCCAGCTGGCCTCCTGAACCGCTGGCGCCCTGCCACTGTCCAAGCCCTGTCTCTCATCCTGCAGGAAGCCTCATGCCCGACAACCTCCACACGCCACTGCCCGCGGTGCTGGCCGGCCCGCTGCTGCGCCGCCTGGAGCCCGGCCGCCTGGTACTGTGGCTGGTGGCCAGTCGCGAGCTGAGCCTGCAACTCTGGCTGCACCCCGACGGCGAGGAGCCGCGCACCCTGGCCCTCGACGCGCATTGCCAGCAGCTGCCGCTGGGCCGGCATGCGGTCCTGCATCTGCTCGACGTGCCCCTCGAGCGCGCCCTGCCCCAGGATGTGCGCGTCGCCTATGACCTGCAGATCATCGCGGCTGACGGGACGCGCGGCATGGCCGACTGGGCGGCGCACCTGCTCCACGACGGCGCCGAGCACGCCGATTTCGTCCTGCGTGCACGGCTCGACCAACTGCTCCACGGCTCCTGCCGCAAGCCGCACCATGCCGCCGACGATGGCCTGCTCTGCGCCGACTGCCTGCTGGCCGAGCCGCACGACGCCACGCAGCGCCCGGCCCTGCTGCTGATGAGCGGCGACCAGGTGTACGTGGATGACGTCGCCGGGCCGATGCTGTGCGCCATCCACCAGTTGATCGCCCGCCTCGGCCTGTTCGACGAGCAGCTCGAAGGCGCGGTGGTCGAAGACAGCCAGGCGCTCTACGCCGATCCGGTGGGCTACTACCGGCGGGCCGAGCTGCTGCCCGAGATCACCAGCAACCAGACCCTGCGCGACAAGTTCTTCGGCGGCGTGAAGAAGCCGATCTTCACCAGCAGCAGCGCCGACAACCACCTGGTGACCTTCGCCGAGATGATCGCCATGTACCTGCTGGTCTGGTCGCCCGTGCCCTGGACGCTGATCGAGGAAACGCCCCCGCCACTGGACGAGCAACGCCAGCAGCGCTACGCCGACGAACGTCAGCGCATCGCGGCATTCCGCCAGGGGCTCGGCCAGGCCGCCCGCGTGCTGGCCCACCTGCCGACGCTGATGATCTTCGACGACCATGACGTCACCGACGACTGGAACCTGTCCGCGCGCTGGGAACAAACCGCCTACGGCCATCCGTTCTCCCGGCGCATCATCGGCAACGCCCTGCTCGCCTACCTGCTGTGCCAGGGCTGGGGCAACGACCCGCAGGCGTTCGCCGAGCCGCTGCGGGCCTGCCGCGACCTGCTCCTGCAACGCCAGGCGAACGACCAGCTGCAGGCCAAGGCGCAGGACGCGCTGATCGGGCAACTGCTGGAGTTCCAGCACTGGCACTACGTGCTGCCGACCACCCCGGCGCTGCTGGTGCTCGACACCCGCACGCGGCGCTGGCGCAGCGAAGGTCATCTGTCGAAGCCCTCCGGGCTGATGGACTGGGAAGCGCTGTGCGACTTCCAGCAGGCGCTGCTCGATCACCCCAGTTGCATCATCGTCTCCGCCGCGCCGATGTTCGGCGTCAAGCTGATCGAAGGCATCCAGAAGCTGTTCACCTACGCCGGCCATCCACTGCTGGTCGATGCCGAGAACTGGATGGCCCATCGCGGTGCAGCCAGCGTGATGATGAACATCTTCCGCCACTCGCGCACGCCTGGGGACTTCGTCATCCTGTCCGGCGACGTGCACTACTCCTTCGTCTACCGGGTGAGCATCCGCCTGCGCCGCAACAGTCCCACCATCTGGCAGATCACCAGCAGCGGCATCAAGAACGAATTCCCGCACAGGCTGCTGGACTGGTTCGACCGCCTCAACCGCTGGCTCTATGCCCCCTGGTCGCCACTCAACTGGCTGACCAAGCGCCGGCGCATGCGCGTCACCCCGCTGATCCCCGACCGCAGCCGCTCGGGCGAGCGGCTGTGGAACGGCGCCGGCCTCGGCCAGGTGTTCTTCGACACGCAGGGCCGTCCCGAACGCATCCTGCACCTCAATGCCGACGGCTCGAAACCGGTGACCTTCGTCGCCGAGCGCGACGAAGGTCCGGCAACGGTGGCGCAGCTCAGCTCTGCGCGTCGAACTGCAGCTCCGGAGGACGGCGGCGAAAGCCTCCGGTGAGCCAGGTCAGGTACAGGCCACCGAGCACCAGCCAGCTGCAGCCGAGCATGATCGCCAGGCGATCCAGGCTGACCATCAGCCATAGTGTCGCCAGCAGACCGAGCAACGGGCACAGCAGGTAGCGCAGCACCTGCAGCGGCCCCCGCGCCTGCGGCTGGCGGGCGAAGTGGACGATCACCGAGAGGTTGACCAGGCTGAAGGCGAGAAAGGCGCCGAAGTTGATGAAGGAGGTCGAGGTGGTGACGTCCAGCTTCAGCGCCAGCAGGGCCACGACCGCGCACACCAGGATGGCGCCCACCGGAGTGCCGAAACGCGGGCTCAGGGTGCCCAGCAAGGCCCGCGGCAGCACGCCGTCACGGCCCATGGCGAACATCAGGCGCGAGGCGCTGGCCTGGGCCGACAGGCCCGAGGTGAACTGGCCGACGATCAGACCGATCAGGAACACCGACACGAACAGGTCGCCACCGATGTTGCGGGCGATCTCGTAGGCCGCCGCATCGCTGCTCTCGAACAGCGTCGAGGGATGCGCCAGCTGCACGCAGTAGGCGGTGACCACGAAGATCAGGCCACCGATCAGGGTGATCAGCAGGATGGCCCGCGGAATGGTGCGCTGCGGTTCGTGGGTCTCCTCGGTCAGGGTGCTGACCGCATCGAAGCCGAGGAAGGAGTAACAGGCGACCGCCGCGCCAGCCATGACCAGCGACAGGTTCATGCCCTCGCCCAGGAACGGCTCCAGCGACCACAGCGGCTTGCTCGCATCACCCAGCACGTAGTGCACGCACAGCGCGACGAAGGCCAGCAGGACGAGGAACTGCACCAGCATCAGCACGCCGTTGATGCCCTTGGCCAGGCGCAGGCCGACCACGTTGATCAGGCTGGTCAGCACAATGAAGGTCAGCACCCACAGCGCCTGTGGCAAGCCGGGGAAGGCCGAGTGCAGGTAGGCCGCACCGATCAGCCAGATGGCCATGGGCAGGAACAGGTAATCGAGCAGCACCGCCCAGCCGGCGATGAACCCCAGGTGATCGTTGATGCTGCGCCGCACGTAGCTGTAGGCCGAACCGGCCACCGGGAACAACCCGGCCATGCGGGCGTAGCTGAGTGCTGTGAAGACCATCGCCAGCGAGGCGGCGACATAGGCCGCGGGCACCGCACCACGGGTGATCTCGGCGAGGATGCCAAAGGTGCCGAGGACGATGATCGGTGTCATGTAGGCGATGCCGAACAGCACCACCGCTCCCAGTGAAAGGGATCGTTGCAGACGAGCCATTGCTTGCTACTCCCGTTTTTTTTGAAATTGTTATGGCAGAGCCGAAGTCGGCGAAAGAAAGGCGCGGCGAGGCCGCACGGGCGCTTCTGCGGCGCCCGTTCAAGGGAAATCAGGGAATCAGCAGCTCACGCAGGCCGCTGTCATGCTCGACACGCTGGCCAGGCAGCGGCATGCGTCGCTCGTCCAGGTAGCGATAGTCGCGACGGGCCTCGGCCAGGCGCTGCATGTCCAGTTCGATGACCTGCCGGCAGGGTTCGCGCCCCGCCTCCAGCAGCAGGCCGCCGCCGGGCTCGACCACCGCGCTGCCGCCGGCGAACACCAGGTTGCCGTCACCCTCGCCGACGCGGTTGACCATCACCGCGTAGGCCTGGTTCTCCATCGCCCGCGCCATGATCGCAGTGCGATGGGTCGGTCCGTAGGGGTCCATGTTGCCGTTGGTGACGATCAGCAACTCGGCGCCCAGCTCACCCAGGGCCCGGGCGCTTTCCGGAAACTCGATGTCGAAGCACACCAGCAGGCCGACGCGCACACCGTCGAGCAGCGCCGTGGCGTAGCGGTCGCCCGGGGTGAACACGCCCCGATCGGAGGCCCACAGATGGGTCTTGCGGTAAGTGAGGACGGTATCGTCGCCGTCGATCAGCAGCGTGGTGTTGTAGAACACGCCGTTGTCGTTCTCGGCAATGCCGATGGCCACGGCCACCCCCCGCTCGGCGGCGGCACGACGGATCGCCCGCAGGCTCGGGCCATCGAGTGGCTCGGCCAGGGCGGCGACGTTCTCCGCCGTGGGGAAGCCGGTCAGGTAGGTTTCCGGAAAGACCAGCAGGCGGGTTCCGGCCGCGCAGCCGGCGATGGCGTGCAACGCGGCAGCGAGGTTGTGGGCGGTATCGCCATCACGGCCAGCGAGCTGGACGAGTTCGACTTGCATGACAGGGCTCCGATTCTTGTTGTTGCACGACGCGTGGTGGCTACCCAGAATGCCGGCAGCCATCCGCCAGGGTTCGAGTATGGAGACAGGGGTGCCCGGGCGAAATCACGCATGCGGGGTAACCCCCCGGGGGTAGAGGCATGACCATGACCTTGCACGACATCGCCTTCCATCGCAGCGTCGCCGAGCTGATCGACGCGCTGCCGGGCCCTCACTTCTGGCGTGCCCTGCAGCGCACCCTGGGCCAGTACGTGGCGCACGACAGCTGGGTGGCGCTGGTCTTCAGCGAGGGCCGCCCGCAGGTGCTGGCCGAGTGCAGCGGCGATGATGGCGAGCCCGACCTGCTGTTCCAGGACTACCTGCGCGGCCTCTACCTGCTCGACCCCTTCTACATCGCCAGCCGCGAAGGCCGCCGCGACGGCCTGGTGCGCCTGGGCGAGGTGGCGCCGGAGTGCTTCGAGCAGACCGATTATTACCAGCGCTACTTCCGCCTCAACGTGGTCGCCGACGAAGTGCAGATCAACCTGGCCCTGCCGGGCGAACGCACCCTGTGCCTGTCACTGGGCTCACGCCAGGTCTTCCGTCCCGAGCAGATCGCCCTGCTCGGCCTGGTGCAGCCCTGGGTCACGGCGCTGATGCGCCAGCGCCTGGCCTTCGAGCCGGAGCCCGGCGAACCGAGCGCGCCCCCGCCCTGGCAGGAACGCCTGGAGCAGATGGCGCGGCACGTGGAGACCGCCCTGACCGGCCGCGAGCTGGAAGTGGTGCGGCTGATGCTCAGCGGCCACTCCAGCAAGGAAGTGGCGCGCAAGCTGGCGATCTCGGCGGAGACCGTGAAGGTGCACCGCAAGCATGTCTACAGCAAGCTGGGGATCAAGTCGCAGTCGGAGCTGTTCGCCCTGTTCCTCCAGGCGCAGGGCGGCTGACGTCCCAGTCCCGGACCGCGCATGGGCGACGGGGTCACGGGCTGGCCTCCGGTTCCGCCTGCTCTTCACGCCGGTACGCCCAGCGATACAAGGCCGGCAACACCAGCAGCGTCAATGCGGTGGACGACAGGATGCCGCCAATCACCACGGTCGCCAGCGGTCGCTGCACTTCGGCACCGGTGCCGGTGGCCAGGGCCATCGGCACGAAGCCCAGCGACGCCACCAGGGCCGTCATCAGCACCGGGCGCAGGCGCTGCAAGGCCCCTTCGGTGACGGCTCGCTGCAGGCCCATGCCTTCCTCACGCAAGTTGCGGATGAAGGAAATCATCACCAGGCCGTTGAGCACCGCCACCCCCGACAGGGCGATGAAGCCGACCCCGGCGGAGATCGACAGGGGAATGTCTCGCAGCCACAACGCCATGACACCCCCGGTCAGGGCGAAGGGGATGCCGGTGAACACCAGCAGGCCATCGCGCAGATTGTTGAACATCATGAACAGCAGCATGAAGACCAGCAGCAGGGCGACCGGCACCACCACCTGCAGGCGCCTGGCGGCGGACTGCAACTGTTCGAACTGCCCGCCCCAGTTGGTCCAGTAGCCGGCGGGCAGCTTCACGTCGCGGCGAATCTTCGCTTCGGCTTCCTCCACGAAGGAGCCGATATCACGCCCACGCACGTTGGCGCTGACCACCACCAGACGCTTGCCATTCTCGCGGCTGACCTGGTTGGGGCCGGGCGCCAGCTCCAGCCGGGCCACTTCCGCCAGGGCGATGAAGCCGACGCCGGTGGCGGCCCCGGCAGCCGGCACGGGGATCAGCAGACGCGACAGGCCGTCGATGTCGGTGCGCAGGTCTTCCGGCAGGCGCACCACCAGATCGAAGCGGCGGTCGCCCTCGAACAGCGTGCCCGCCCGGCGGCCACCCACGGCAACGGCGACGGTGTCCTGGATGTCACCGACGTTCAGGCCATAGCGCGCCGCCTTGTCGCGGTCGATGGCCACGGTCAGCACCGGCAGGCCACTGGTCTGCTCGGCCTTCACCTCGGATGCTCCCGCGATGCTGCCCAGGGCCTGCGCCACGTCGGCAGCCATGCGGTTGAGCACGTCCCTGTCGTCACCGAAGATCTTCACCGCGACGTCGCTGCGCACGCCGGAAATCAGCTCGTTGAAACGCAGCTGGATCGGTTGCGACAGCTCGTAGTTGCTGCCCGGCACCAACTCGGCGGCGGCCTGCAGTTCGGCGATCAGGGTTTCCCGCGACTTGTCCGGGTCAGGCCACTGCTCACGCGGCTTGAGCATCACGTAGCTGTCGGAAATGTTCGGCGGCATCGGGTCGGACGCGATCTCGGCCGTGCCGGTGCGGGCGAAGACGCGCTGCACCTCCGGCACCTGGGCCAGCAGGGTCTGTTCCAGGCGCATCTGCATCTCCACCGACTGGGTCAGGCTGGTGCCGGGCACGCGCAGCGCCTGCAGGGCGAAGTCACCCTCGCTCAGGCTGGGGACGAACTCGCTGCCCATGCGCGAGGCCAGGAAGCCGGAGAACAGCACCAGCACCAGGGCGGCGCCGAAGGCCTGCAGGCGATAGCGCATGACCCACTGCAGCACCGGCTCGTAGGCACGCCGGGCGATGCGCATCAGCGCGTTTTCCTCCTCCTTCACCTTGCCGGTGACGAACAGGGCGATCGCCGCCGGGACGAAGGTCACCGAGAGAATCATGGCGCCGAACAGCGCAGTGACCACGGTGAAGGCCATGGGGTGGAACATTTTGCCCTCGACCCCGGTCAGGGCGAAGATCGGCAGGTACACCACCATGATGATCAGCTGGCCGAAGATCAGCGCGCGGCGCGCCTCCCTGGAGGCGGCGAACACTTCGTGCAGGCGCTCGCTGCGGGTCAGCTCGCGACCGTGCTTGTGCTGCGCGTGGGCCAGGCGGCGAATGGCGTTCTCGACGATCACCACCGCACCGTCGACGATGATGCCGAAGTCCAGTGCCCCGAGGCTCATCAGGTTGGCACTGACCTTGTTGCCGAACATGCCGGTGAAGGTGAACAGCATCGACAGCGGAATCACCATGGCCGTGATCAGGGCGGCACGGATGTTACCGAGGAACAGGAAGAGGATGACGATCACCAGGATCGCGCCCTCGATCAGGTTCTTCTTCACCGTGGCGATGGCCTTGTCCACCAGGTTGGTGCGGTCATAGACCGTCACCGCCACCACCCCTTCGGGCAGCGAGCGGTTGATCTCCTCCAGCCGCGCGGCCACGGCCTGGGATACGCTGCGGCTGTTCTCGCCGATCAGCATGAACACCGTGCCCAGCACCACCTCGCGGCCGTTCTCGGTGGCGGCGCCGGAACGCAGCTCACGCCCGAGCATCACCTGCGCCACGTGACTGACGCGAATCGGCGTGCCATCGACGTTGGCCACCACGATGTTGGCGATATCCTCCAGCGTGCCCAGCTGGCCGGGGGCCCGCACCAGCAGCTGCTCGCCGTTGCGCTCGATGTAGCCGGCGCCGACGTTGGCATTGTTGCGTTCCAGCGCCAGCAGCAGTTCGCCCAGCGTCAGCTTGTAGGCGGCCAGGCGCTTGGGATCGGGGGCGATCTGGAACTCCTTGGCGAAGCCACCGATGCTGTTGATCTCGGCCACGCCAGGCACCGTGCGCAGTTGCGGCTTGATGATCCAGTCCTGGATCACCCGCAGATCGGTCGGCGTATAGGGCGTGCCGTCCTCCTTGAGGGCGCCCTCCTCGGCCTCGACCGTCCACAGGAAGATCTCGCCCAGGCCCGTGGAAATCGGCCCCATGGAGGCCTCCACACCCTCGGGCAACTGCTCCTTGGCAGCCTGCAGGCGCTCGTTGACCAACTGCCGGGCGAAGTAGAGGTCGGTGCCGTCCTCGAAGATCACCGTCACCTGCGACAGCCCCGAGCGCGACAGCGAGCGGGTCTGCTTCAGGTGCGGCAGGCCGGCCATGGCCGTCTCGATGGGAAAGGTGATGCGCTGCTCGGTTTCCAGCGGCGAGAAACCATCGGCAGCGGTGCTGATCTGCACCTGCACGTTGGTGATGTCGGGAACGGCGTCGATCGGCAGCTTCTGATAGCTGGCCACACCCACCCCGGCCATCGCCAGCACGGCCAGCAGCACCAGAAAGCGCTGCTCGATGGCGAATTGAATGATGCGCTCAAACATGAGGAATACTCGTCGGTGAGGGTCAGTGCGCGTGCTCGGCGCTGGCTTTGCCCAGTTCGGACTTGAGAATGAAGCTGCCGGCAGCCGCCACCCGCTCCCCGGCCTTCAGCCCCTCGCGCACCTCCACGAAGCCGTCGCTGCGGCTCCCCAGCGTCACTGCACGAACGTCGAAACCCTCGTCGGTGCGCACGAAGACACTGCTCTGCTGCTCGACCTCCTGCACGGCCGAAAGCGGGATCACCGCCCTGGCCGCATGGCGTTCGGTGGCCAGGGCGACGGAGACGAACAGGCCGGGGCGCCATACGCCATCGGCGTTGTCCAGGGTGATACGGCCCGTGGCCGTGCGCGTCTGCTCACCCAGCAGGCGGCTGACATAGGCGACCTTGGCGGTCGTCTCGCGCCCCAGTTCGGGAGCGATGACGCGCACGTCCTGGCCGACCCTGACCTGCTCCAGGTCGCGCGGAGACACGCTGAAAGTGACCCACACGCGGTTCAGATCGGCCACGGTGAAGGCCGCACTGCTGTCGCCCACGACCTCGCCCGGCACCAGGTGCTTTTCCACCACCACACCGGCAAAGGGGGCACGCAGCTCGTAGCGACTGCCGTCACCGGCATCGCCCTGGGGATCGAGGGTCCTGCCCTTCTGCCGGGCGTTGGCCAGGGCGATCTGCGCCTCCTGCAGCGCCTGCCTGGCCTGCAGGTAATCCTGTTCGGCGGAGATGCCGTCCTGCCAGAGCTGGCGCTCACGCTCGAAGGTGGTGCGCGCCAGCTCGAGGCGCCGTGAGGCCGCCGCCAGTTCGCTGCGCAACTCGGAAACCTGCTGGCTGACGATCACCGCCAGCGCCTCGCCAGCCGCCACCTTCTGCCCCAGGCCGACCAGCACCCGCTCGACCACCCCGGCACTGGGCGGGACCACGTGCGCCGTGCGCTCCTCATCGAAATTCACTTCGCCAGGAAGCGAGATATAGGTGCTCATGCTGCGTGCCTGCGCTTCGGCGAGCTCGATACCGGCAGCGGCGATCTGCACGTCGCTGAGCAGCAGCCCCCCCTCCTCGGCATGCCCCTCAGCCGACTCATCGCCTTGCGCATGACCATCGCCGTCCTCGCCATGCTCCTCGCCCGCACTCGCGGCCTGCGCCGCGCCGAGCGGATTGACCCCGGTCGCGTAGCCCTTGTCGCTTTCCGCCAGTCGATGACCCATGTCCGCAGCGAACTGCCCACCGTTGTAGAACAGCGCCCCACCCACAAAACCCACGGCCATGGCGGCCGTGATGGCAACACCGAGTTTCTTCTGCATGAACAACCCCAAACAGTGATCAGCGCCGGCATCGCACCGGCCTTGGTGACAAGGATTCAGTACCCATCCGTACCGGCGGAGAGATCGCCATAGATGCGTTCGAGGCGGACCCAGGCGGCCAGCGCTTCGTCGAGCGCCAGCAGGTAGCGCGAGCGAACGTCGATCAGGGTGCGCTGGGCATCGAGCACATCGATGAAGGC
The DNA here is from genome assembly GCF_013357275.1 of Pseudomonas sp. BMW13. Classification (NCBI taxonomy): domain Bacteria; kingdom Pseudomonadati; phylum Pseudomonadota; class Gammaproteobacteria; order Pseudomonadales; family Pseudomonadaceae; genus Pseudomonas; species Pseudomonas sp. BMW13. The sequence goes on from NZ_SUKD01000018.1 coordinate 99,662, forward strand.
GAACTTGCCCATCTGGAACCCCCGCGTGGTGCTCTCCAGCGCCTGGTCGGCGGCGCCCAGCAAGCCGTCCTCGAAACTGCGAATCGCCCCCTGCGCCGTGCGCCATTGCTGGTGAGCCTGCTGCACCTCGCTGCGCAGGCGCAGCTGCGCCGCATTGCGCAGGTCGCGCGCCTGCTCGGCGCGCCGCGAGGCGGCCAGCACGTTGCCCTGATTGCGGTCGAACAACGGCAGCGGCATGGACAGCCCGAGCAGATTCACCCGCTCGCGATCCTCACGGCTGTACTGGCTGCCGAGGCTGACCCTGATATCGGCAATGCGCCGACTCTTCTCCACCGCGATGGCGGCCTCCTGGCGCTCGATCTCGATCTGCGCCAGACGCATCGGCGCGGCACTGTCCAGACGGCGCAACAGCTCCGTCACACCCGGTAGCGCGGGCAGGCTGGCGGCATCGCCGCTCAGCTCCAGCTCATCCGCGCTGGCCTGCGGGCCGATGACCGCCAGTAGCTGGCTCATGGCATTGCGCCGTTGATCGCGGGCACGCGCGGTTTCCAGGCGCACCTCGTCGAACTGCAGGCGGGCCCGTGCGACCTCCAGCGGGGACGCCTTGCCCGCCTTGACTCGCGCCTCGACCACCGCGACGCCACGCTCACTCAGCGCTTGTGCCTGTTCGGCCAGGGTCTGACGCATCGTCGCCAGCAACGTCCCCTGAAATGCCGCCACCACCTCGGCACGCAGTTCGTTGCGCAGTTGCTCCTGGCCTATCGAGGCGCTGTCGATACCGCGCTCGGCCAGCTCGATACGGGCACCGCGCTTGCCCCCCAGTTCGATCGGCTGGCTGATCTGTACCGTGGTGGTCCGCGTCGCACTGCGCGTGTCCTCCACCTCCCAGGACAACTCCGGGTTGGGCAGCACCCCGGCCTGCCTGCGCTCGCCCTCGGCAATGCCGGCGTTGCGTTCACCGGCCAGCAGCGACGGGTTGCCTTGCAGGGCTCGCTCCCACGCCTGGCTCAGCGTGATCGCTGTCGACGCACTGGCCTGGCCCAGGGGGAACACGAAAGCAGCGGCCAGGACCCATACTTCAGCAACTTTCGAATATCGCCTCGACAAGTTCTTTCCTCCACACCGATATAAATCCGCAGACATGCGTGTACGTCTCGGCAAACTTCATTCGGTGCAGAATTTAGGCAGCCCCACCTATCGACGGAGTGACTGCGAAATTACAAATCCGTAATACTCGGCCACAGGATAATGCCCTGTATTAACATGCACCCCGCACATAACAGAGCACTCGGCAAGTTACAAATAGACATATATGAACTTCGCGAAACCACACGCGAAAACAGGCCTATAAGTTCATGTAACGCCTTGAAACAAAGGGCCTTCCTTGACCCTGTAGCCACTTCAAGGTTCATCATTTCGCGCCCGAACATAACGCATCGATATCGCCATCCTCGACAACAACCGCGACTCGAAAAACTCCATATCCATCTCACCAAGGTTATCCAGCGTATGCGAATCCTGATCGTTGAGGACGAGCTTAAAACTGCCGACTATCTCCACCAGGGCCTGAGCGAAAGTGGTTATATCGTCGATATTGCAACCAACGGTGTCGACGGCCTGCATATGGCAGCGCAGTCTGCCTACGAGTTGGTCATACTCGATGTCGACCTGCCGGAAATCGACGGCTGGGGGGTACTCGCCAGTATCCGCCGCAACAGCCGCACCCCGGTGATGATGCTGACCGCACGCGGCCGGCTGGCCGACAAGCTGAAAGGCTTCGACTCCGGCGCCGACGACTATCTGGTCAAGCCATTCGAGTTTCCCGAACTGCTGGCCAGGGTCCGCTCGCTCCTGCGGCGTGGCGAACAACCGAGCGTGCCTGACGTCCTCAAGGTCGACGACCTCGAACTGGACCCGGCCCGTCATCGCGCCTACCGCAGCGAACAGCGCATCGACCTGACCACCAAGGAGTTCGCCCTGCTGCACCTGCTGATGCGCCGCAGCGGTGAGGTGCTCTCGCGCACCCAGATCATTTCCCTGGTCTGGGACATGAATTTCGATTGCGACACCAATGTCGTGGAAGTCTCGATCCGGCGCCTGCGTGCGAAGATCGACGACCCCTTCGAGAACAAGCTCATCCACACCTTGCGCGGTGTCGGCTATGTGCTGGAGGCCCGTTCATGAGGCCCGCCCGGCTGTCGGGCCAGCTCAGCCTTTCCGTCGCCCTGCTGGGTTTGCTGCTGGTTGCGCTGCTCAGTGCCCTGGCCTACTTCTCGCTGAGCCGACAACTCGACGGCATCGCGACACAGAACCTCGAGGACAAGCTGCAGCAGGTTCGCCATGCCACCCGCGAAGTCGCCTTGCGTCCCGAAGTGGGCGACCAGATCCACAACATCAGGGACCTGATCAAGGGCCACGACAACCTCTCGCTCATCCTGTATGACGATGGCCCTGAGCCGCGTGTCCTGTTGCGCGAGGGCAACCTGGCGGACCTGCCACCGCTGTCGAAGAGTTCGAGCGAGGCCGTGCGTTTCGAGCGCTGGCAGGACGCCCTGGGCAATGAACGGATGACGGCCTCGCAGCTGATGGTACGCAAGGATGGGACACGCATCCGAGCCGTGCTCACCCTCGACCGCGCCAGCGATCAGGCACTGCTGCGCGCCTACATCGAATCCACGCTGATCGCCCTGCCTCTCGTGCTGCTGCTGATCGCCGCAGGCGCCGGATGGATAGCCCATCGCGGTCTCAGCTCGCTGCATCAGTTCCGCAGGATCGCCGAACGCATATCGACTCAGGACCTGAGCCACCGCCTGCCGCTGGAGAATCTGCCCCGCGAGCTTCGTGAACTGGCCAGTGGCATCAACTTCATGCTCCATCGCCTGGACAGCGGCGTGCAGCAGCTCTCGCAGTTCTCCGATGACCTGGCCCACGAGCTGCGCACCCCCATCACCAACCTCATCGGCAAGGCGCAGGTAACGCTGTCGCGAGAGCGGCCGCCCGAGCAGTACAAGCTGGTACTGGAGAACTGCACCGAGGAGCTCGGCCGGGTCACGCGTATCGTGTCGGACATGCTGTTCCTGGCCCATGTCAGCCATCCCGCCGCGCTGATTCCTTTCGAAGAGATCGCCCTGCACGAAGAAGCCCGAAAGGTCGCGGAACTCTTCGCCCTCATGGCCGAAGAGAAGCGCATCCTGCTCGACGTCGCCGGCCAGGCAACGATCGAGGGTGACCGCCTGATGGTGCAACGGGCCATCTCCAACCTGCTGTCCAATGCCATTCGCCACAGCCCGGAAGGGGCGACGGTGAACATGAGGATCAGCGCAGGGCCCTCGGAGGTGACGCTGGCGGTGAGCAACCCGGGTCCCGGCATCCCGCCCGAGCACCTGCCCAGGCTGTTCGAGCGTTTCTACCGGGTCGACCGCGGACGCTCGCGTGCCGACGGCGGCACCGGTCTGGGCCTGGCCATCGTGCGTTCGATCATGAGCCTGCATCAGGGCCAGGTTAACGTCAGCAGCATCGTGCACGAGAGCACCGTCTTCACCCTCTACTTCCCCACTGTGGCTCGCCCCGGAGGCACCGCTAACGGCAGGCGCGGCCCAGGGACAGGCTGCACGCGTACGCGCAAGCCCCGGAAGAACCTGGCACAGCCGGACTGATTCGATGCGTGAAGACGCCCGCCTGATGAGCGCCATAAAAAAGCGCCCCGAAGGGGCGCCAAGAACCATCTCTCAACCAAAGGAGCGGGAGCTACCAAGAGATGGGGACTGAAGAGGGGAAACGACGTGCGTTCAGTCACGCACTGCGTCGTTGTCTCCACTCTGAACAGACGATGATGGCTGCTGCCCGGCGGCTCGATCGCCATGGATGCGCTGCTGGTTTTCACGGAACTGCTTGAGCGCATCGAGCGAGCGTTGCGAACCATCCTCCGCCGAGGCGAGCAGGCTGCTTGCACTCAGGAGAACGACGAACAGGAACTGGGTGAACACTTTCATGGGAACCTCGGACTGACTGAGCAAACGTGGAAACGAACGCTTCGAAGACAGCCCCATGTTAGGTAGGCGCACCTAACGGGAGCATGAGGCCCGCATTACAATCCTGACAGTTAGGAGCGGCAGCGCCGCTCCTGTTCGGTGTTACAGCACCTGCAGCGGATACTCGACGATGACACGCACCTCATCGAGGTCGCTTTCATACGCGGTGGCACGGGTATTCATCTGCCGCACACGCACCGAGAGGTCCTTGAGCGAGCCGTCGAGGAACACGTACTTGACCTCGATATTGCGCTCCCAGCGCTTCTGGTCGGTCAGCGGGTTGCCGGCGTCATCCCTGCGCATGTACGTGCTGTTGGCGTTGGAGTAGTCCGCGTCACGCCCCAGCGCGTAGCGCGCCATGAAGCTCAGCCCGGGTATGCCGAAGTCCGCCATGTCCAGGTCGTAGCGCAGCATCCAGGAACGCTCCTTCGGCGAGTTGAAATCGCTGTACTGCAGGGAGTTGTCCAGGAAGATGGAGTCGGACTGGCGCAGATAGTCGAAATCATCGTCGCCATTGTTGCGCTGGTGAGAGAGGGCGACGCGGTGGGCGCCGTAGCGCACGCCGATGCTGCCGCTGTAGATGTTGTTGCTCAGTTCGCCCAGGCGTTTCTTGCCTTCGTCCGTCGCGTTGTAATAGTTCAGCCCACCGAACAACGCCAGGTCGTCGGAGAGCGGATAGGTCCACCACATCCCGGCGTAATACTGATCCCAGACATCTTTCAGGCGGCTGCCGTAGAGGCTGAAGCCCAGGTTGTCGCTGACGGCATAGTCGCCACCGAAGTAGCCGACCCAGGGCGAGTCCACCTGCCCGGCGTAGAAGGTCGCGAACTCACCACGCGAGGTACTTTCCTGTGGCTGACTCATGGCGTGCAGGCGGCCGCCCTGCAGGGTCAGCCCGTCCACGCTCTCGTTGACCAGGGTGACCCCCTTGAAGCTCTGCGGCAGCAAACGCGAATCGCCGTAGTGCACGACAGGCGTGGTCGGAAACACATCACCGGCCTTGACCACGGTGTCGGCAAAGCGGGCTTTGACCGCCGCGCCCACTTTGGAATACGCATCCTCGGCCCGGTCATCGCTGTCGACCGGCAGCATGTCGACGCTACCACCCGGACCATAACGGCCGTCGCCGGTATCCAGTTTCAGGCCCAGCCCTGCGTGGAGGTCGACACCGAAGCCGACGGTACCCTGGGTGAAGCCGGATTCGAAGTTGGCGAGAATGCCGTGCGCCCAGGCCTCGGTGTAACTGCTGCGCTCACCGTTGGGCAGCACCCTGGCCTCCCCCTTGCGGAAGTCCCGGTTGAAGTAGAAGTTGCGGTTGAGGATCTTCAGGCTGCTTCCCTCGACGAAACCGTCGCTGGCCTGTGTCTCGGACGCCTGCGTCATCGTGCCTGGACCGAATGCCAGTGCGGAGATGATCGCCAGGGTTAAAGGGCTTTTGTTCATACATGGCTCCTGATGCTTACCGGCAGTTTTGGGGTTGTCATAGGCCGACTCTTCTTGTGGTTATGGCCCTCACATCCTTGCAACCTGCGGATAACTCGGAGATGAGCGCCGCATTACAATTTCGTAATCGAAGAACTCGACGCCCCCTGCACGGTCCGCTCGCACGCCGGCACGGCAAGTCGTCGTGCGGCATCACTCATCGTCTGCAGCAAACCAGTCGCGGCGCTCCGCAAAGGCGTTGTGGATCAGCGCCAGCAGGCTCATGACGTCCTCGCGCTGCGCCGAGAGCGGTGCGCAGGCCAGCCAGATCGACTGCCTCATCGGGCGGGCAAAGAGGCCGGACAGCAACTGCAGGTTCGCGTCGATGTGCGAGGTGTAGTGCGGCATCAGGCCAATACAGGCGGCGTGCCGGATCAGCTCCATCGTCCATTGCTGGGAGTGCGCCCGTGTCACCGCACTGCCACGCGCGTCCACCAGGGCATTCCACGGCGCGAACACTGCCGATGCCGACGTATCCGGGCGCTGCACCAGCATGTAGTCGTGCAGATCACACAGGCGCGCGGGTAGCCGTCGCTCACGGGCGTAGCGCTTGCCGATACAGGCCTGGAACTCGACGCTGGCCAGGCGCTGGGGCCGCGTCATGGCAAAACCGGGATCAGGCCGGGCCTGGTCGGGATCGGCCAGCCAGATCATGACCTCGCTCTGCAGCAGCGGCCCCTGGTCCTGGCGGAGCAGCTCCAGGCGCACGCCGGCATGCCTGCGCAGAAAGGCCACCAGATGCCGACCCAGCACATCGTCGAGCACCCATTCCGGCAGCGCCAGGCGCAGCTCGGGCCGTTCGGCGAAACCGACTTCGGGGCGCAGGTCTCGATGCCGGGATGCCAGTTCCGCCTGCAACGCCAGGCCGCGTGACGTCAGTGCGAGTGCGCGGTCCTGATAGACGAAGAGCGCTTCCCCCAGACTGGTTTCGAGCCGCCGCAACTGCTTGCGCAACACCGTGGGGTGCATGTTCAGGCTGCGTGCCGCCTGCTTGAAACTGGCGCAGCGCGCGGTTGCCAGAAAGCTCCTGGCCACGAGTCGCTCGATCTCAGCCATGGCGACCGCCAGGCATGTGGCTCCGGACTCGATTCTGCATGTGCGCACTGGCAAGACGTGATGACATGGCCGGCAGCCTACCGAGCACCGCCTTTCGCCAGGCTTGCCGCAAGATTACTTATCTGTAATCCGGGTTCTGCAGCGTCGCTCACGGCGCCAGCGACTGGGTGCCACACGGCCGCTTTCACCTGATCGCCATCGAAGTGAAATCACCCCCCGGCATGCCCGTAAAAGCGCCGGTGCCCAGCATTTCCGGGGTGCGCGCCCGCAACGGGCGAGCGTCATCGAATCGTCACCGAATTGCCCGCCAAGCGTCATCCGCCCCGCAAAGCATCCCGTCGCCAACCCCTGACATTCGGCGACAAGGAGCCATGCATGTTGATCAAACCCACGCCATTTTCCCTCCTCGCACTCGGCATCCTGCTGAGTCTTCCTGCCATCCCGGCACACGCCGGGACGGTCACCACCGACGGCGCCGATATCGTCATCAGGACCAAAGGCGGGCTGGAGGTGGCCACCACCGACAAAGCCTTCAGCTTCAAGCTGGGCGGCCGCTTGCAGGCCGATTATTCGATGTTCGACGGTTACTACACGCGCAATGGCAACTCGGCCGATGCGGGCTATTTCCGACGCGCCTACCTGGAACTGGGCGGCACCGCCTACAGGGACTGGAAGTACCAGATCAACTATGACCTGTCGCGCAACACCGGCAACGACAGTGCCGGTTACTTCGACGAGGCCAGCGTCACCTATACAGGCTTCAGCCCGCTGTACATCAAGGCCGGTCGCTTCTACACCGACTTCGGCCTGGAGAAGGCCACCAGCTCGAAATGGACGACCGCGCTGGAACGCAACCTGTCCTACGAGCTGGCCGACTGGATAAACGACAACTCCGGCCTGGGACTACAGGCGACCCGCGTCATCGCCGGTTCCGCATACCTTTCCGGCAGCGTCTTCAGCGAGAACAACAACGACAGCGATGGTGACAGCGTCAAACGCTACAACGCCCGCGCGGTGTTCGCGCCCCTCAACCAACCCGGCAATGTCCTGCATGTCGGCCTGCAGTACGCCTATCGCGACCTCGGCGGCAGCGCCGTGGACACACGCATTCGTCCACGCGCGGGAATGCGCGGTGTCAGCACCAACGGCGGCAGCAGCGCCGGTGACAACGGCAACCGCGTGGTCTTCGGTGGCGCCACTGCCAGCGCCGATCTCTGGGACGACGACGCGGTATGGGGCGTGGAGGGTGCCTGGGCCCTGGATGCCTTCTCGGTCCAGGGCGAGTATCTGCGCCGCACCCTCAAGGCCGACCAGGCGAGCAACGACGTCGAAGCGGACGGCTACTACGTCCAGGTCGCCTACACCCTCACCGGCGAGCCGCGTCTCTACCGACTCGATGGCGCCAGGTTCGACACCATCAAGGCGGACGACAAGGCACTGGGGGCCTGGGAGCTGTTCTACCGTTTCGACTCGATCAGGGTGGAGGATGACAACATCACCAGCAGCACGACCACACGCCAGGTCGGTGACGCTCGCGCCAGGACCCATACACTTGGCGTCAACTGGTATGCCAACGAGGCCGTGAAGATCAGCGCCAACTACGTCACGGCGAGTACCGACAACGCCAGCAACACGGTCGGCGATGACACCGGCGATGGCGTCGTCATGCGCCTGCAGTACGTCTTCTGAGTGTGCCGCCGGCAGGTGCCAAGCCCCTGCCGGCGTCGGCTTTCGCGATTGTAATCCTGGCGCAATGCCTGGGTAAGCGACGGGGCGCTAGTGTCCGGCTCGACACCATCAGCCACAGGCCCAGCCATGAAAATCCTCAACCACCTCTTGCCTCTCGCCCTTCTGCTGGTCGCCAGCAACGCCCTTGCGCAGTCCTTTCCAAAGGACAAGGTCAGGCAGATCGAACAGAACAGCATCGAAGTCGCCCAGCGATACGCCGAGCGCACGGGCAAGCCGATGCCGCAAATCCAGGACTACCGCTACAGCATGAAACTGGACATCGCCAAGGTCGTTTACCAGAGCCCGAGAATCGAATACTGCGGAGTCATCCCACAGATCATGGTCTTCGAAGACAGCAACGAAGAACTGCGCAGTATCCGCTACCGCAGCCTGGGCGAATGCCGCAGCCAGCGCTGAAACGCCACCGGCGCATGCCCGTGCCCAAGATCACGGCTCCTGATGATCGGCCGGACGCATCGCGCAGCGCACTGCCGACGCGCTCCTGGCCAGGTCGCTCAAGGCTCCGTCATGGGACGGTCGTTGGCGGCCAGTTCGCTCAGCAGCCCCGGGCCAAGAACCTGGGGCAACACCTCTGGCGCCGCCTGGCCTGGCACGTACCACAGGTACAGCGGCACACCCGAGCGGCCGTGTTTTTCGAGAAAGGCGGTAATCGTGGCGTCACCGCGCGTCCAGTCACCGCGCATCACCTGCACGCCATGTGCGTCGAAAGCGCGCTGCGTTTGCGGGCGGTTGATCGCGACCTGCTCGTTGACCTTGCAGGTCACGCACCAGTCCGCCGTGAAGTACACGAAGACGGCATGCTCGCCCTGGCGCAGGCTGCTCAGGCGCGCCTCGTCGAAAGGCTGGTAGGCCTGTGCTGCGCGCTGGGCCTGAGGGCTGCTGTCCTGACTCAGACCGATGCTCAGCGCCAGGACGGCCGCCAGCACCGCAGGTATCCAGCTGTTTGACTTGAACGCCCGCTGGCGCAGGCCCGCGACCCACAGACCGAGCCCCAGCAGCAGCGTGCAGCCGATCACCGTGATCAGGGCATTGCTGCCGACCTGCTGAGCGAGTACCCAGAGCAACGCCAGCGCCGTGAGGAACATGGGAACGGCCAGGACGTGGCGCAGGGTTTCCATCCAGGGGCCGGGCCGCGGCAGACGCTGACGCAGCGCCGGCACGAAGCCCAGCAGCAGGAACGGCAGGGCGATCCCCAGGCCCAGACCGGCGAACACCAGCATGGCCGCCCCGCTGGGCAGCACCAGTGCCGCGCCCAGCGCAGCCGCCATGAACGGCCCCGTACAGGGCGTGGCGACGAAGGCCGCCAGCGCGCCGGTCCAGAATGCGCCGGCATGGCCTTCACGGTTGACCAGAGCACTGCCCACATTGATCGACGAGAGTTCGAACAGCCCGGCGAAGTTGAGTGCGATGGCCGTGCTCAGCAACAGCAGCACCAGAACCACGCGCGGGTCCTGAAGCTGGAAGGCCCAGCCGAGTTGCGAGCCACCAGAGCGCAGCGCGAGCAACAGCGCACCCAGCAGGACACAGACCGCCACCACCCCGGCCGTGTACGCCAGCGCCTCGCGCCGGGCGGCCCCGTCACTGCCGTTGGCTCGTGCGATGCTCAATGCCTTGAGGCTGAGGATGGGGAATACGCAGGGCATCAGGTTGAGCAGCAGGCCGCCAAGCAGCGCACCGGCCAGCGCAACCAGGGTCATCACCAGCGTATTGCCGGGCTGAACCTCGCTGCGGCTGACCTTCACGTCCAGGCCCAGGCCATTGCCCAGCGACAGCAGGGCATCGAAGTGCTCTGGCACCTGCTGGCCCGGCCGGGTTTCGATGATCAGGTGATCGTCGCTGCGCTCCACCCGTTGCTCGGCTGCGTTGTCGAGTGCGCCTGGGGTGGCCGAGAACAGGTGAGGCGCGTCGATTGCCATGCCCGCAGGCAGCGGAATGCTGACACGCACGAGCCCCTCCGCGACAGCGAACCGGGCGGAGCTGCCGAGCGGCCTGGGCAAGGCCTGACGCCAGTTGGCGAAGGTATCGCTCAGCGCCGGGTCGTTGCGGCCGTCACCGACCGTCAGGCGCGTCTCCAGGCTCGCCTGTTCCGGCACGCACGCGTCGTATCGGCAGGCCAGGTACTTCATATCCAGGCGAATCGCCAACGACTCACCGCTGGCCAGGCCGTCCGCGACATGCAGCGGTATCAGCACGGCATAGGGGTGCTCGTAGACATGGTTCATCAGGCCATCGATCAGCAACGTCTGCGGCACCGGATAGACCGGCTCGCCGACGCTGACGCCCTCGGGCAGATACCAGGTCAGCTGCGGCGCCAGGCCGACATCGCCGGGCTGCTTCCAGTAGCCATGCCAGTCGGCCTGGGGATCCATGACCAGCGCCAGTGTCGTCTGCCCGCCTGCCGCAGGCGTCGGACTCTCGGCCAGCAGCGACGAGGTGATGAGCACCTCACCACGTCCCGGCAAGTTCTGGGCCCAGGCAAGCGGGGCCATGAGGGCACCGAACAGCAGTGCCATGATTAACCGTCGAAGCATGATGACCTTGAGAGCGGAGGGCTGGATGGCGGCGGGCACCCCGCCGCCAGGGAGATCAACGGGCGCTGATGCTGTCGAGCGCTTCGGCCAGGTGCGTATCCTGCGGCTTCAGCACCTGGGCCACACGCCCCTGCGCATCGAGCAGCACGACACTGGGGATGTCGCGCACACCGAAGGCACGGAACAGTGCGTCGCCCTCGTCCAGCGCCAGGGGCAGCTGCGTGTTGGTGCTGGCCTTGTAGTCCTGCAGGTCCTGCTTCGACGTCCAGAGCCCGGACGAGATGCCGAACCATTCCACGCCACTCTGCGCCGCCAGGCGGTCGACATCCTGGCGTACCCGCAGGCACGCCTGGGAGGTCTGCGGCCGGCTCTCGGCCAGGTAGGACTCGCACCAGGGCGCGAAGAACACCAGTGCCCGCGGCTTGCCGCTGGCCTGGCCGAGAGAGACGGCAGCGCCTTCGAGCATCGCCAGTTGCACACCCTCGACCTGATCACCGACGTTGAAGCGACGGCCGGCGTCGGCCTGCTCGTTCGGCGATGCCGCCACCGTCGCGGTGCCCGCATCCAGCACCCGCTGCAAGGCCGCGTGCAGCTGCGCATCGTCCAGGTGGCCGACATGCGCGATCCGTCCGTCCCGACCGATCAGCACGTGCTGCGGCGTGACCCGCAGGTTGAACGCGGCGGCCAGGCTGCCGTCATCGACGACGATGGGCATGCTCAGGCCCAGCGCCTGCCGGTAGGCACGGACCGATTCGATGTCGTCACTGAAGCCGGTGTTCACCGCGATGACCTGGATATCGTCACCCAGGGTCTGCTGCACCTCTTCGAAGCCGGGCATCTGCTGCCGGCAAGGCACGCACCAGGTGGCCCAGAACTTGAGGTAGACCGGCTTCTTGCCGTAGAGCTGCGCCAGGTCGATGCGCTCACCATCGATGGTCTGCAGGACTGCCGCCGGCGCCGGCTTGCCGATCAGCTCGGCCCCTGCATGCTGCGCACGTCGCTCGCCTTCATCGATGCTTTCTTCCGCGTGAACACCCTGACAGGCAACGGCGAACAGCGCCACGCCAGCCAGGTATTTGAGTCGAGTTGCAAGTGTCATCAGGGGCACCGTGGATCTCCTTAAAGTCTGAACCGAGTAATGCGATGGCGTGATCCTCACCTGCTGACGGTGCAAAAAAAAGAGCCAAGAATTACCTTTTCGGCTGTACCATCACCGGGCAAGCCAACGCCAACCCGGCCCATCCGCTCCCAGCACCGGACAGGGCCACCGCGCTTGCGTACAGCCGGGCTGGATGGTCGATCGCCCATGGACATTCCTTCCACGCCTTGCCCCTGCACCGACCTGCTGACGCCCTCGATCGAGGGGGTGCCGGGTGGATAACGTGCGCATCGAGCTCAACCGCCACGCCGGCCAGTCGCTGATCGAACAGATACGCCTCAGCATTGGCAGCGCCATCCGCGAAGGGCAGCTGTATGCCGGCGCCCGCATGCCCTCCTGGCGCGACCTGGCAGCGCAACTGGGGGTGGCGCGCGGCACCGTGCGGGCGGCCTACGAGCGCCTGATCGACGAGCAGTTGCTGGTCGCACGCGGAGCGGCAGGCACCTATGTCTGCGAGCACCCGCCGAGCAGCCGAACGCTCGTTGCCCCAGCAACGCCGCGAGGTCCGTTGCCGGCGTTCCTCATGCATCCGTTCGGTCATCCACCGCTGCCCTTCCAGGTGGGGGTTCCGGCGCAAGATGCCTTTCCCTATACCCAGTGGAGTCGCGCCAGCATCAGCGCCGCACGGCACGCGGCGCACAGCCCGACCAACTACCCCGATCCCCGTGGCGAGCAGGCCCTGCGCACGGAAATCGCCGCCTACCTGGCGGTCGCTCGCGGCCTGGTCTGTTCGCCTGAACAGATCCTGGTGACCAGTGGCCATGCCGGGGCCATGGGCCTGGCACTGCTCGGACTGCCGTTGCGCAACCGGCAAGCCTGGTTCGAGGAACCGGGCTACCCACTGGCGCGTCTCGCGCTGTCGACGACGGGTGTGCAGGTGGTGCCCGTCGACGTCGACGAGCAGGGTCTGGTCGTCGAGCAGGGGATTGCCAGGGCGCCCCTGGCAGCCCTGGCCGTGGTGACGGCTGGGCAGCAGGCCCCCCTGGGCATGACCCTGTCGCTGGCGCGACGCCATGCGTTGCTGGAATGGGCATCGCGCAGCGACAGCTGGATCATCGAGGACGACTACCTCAGCGAGCTGCAACTGGCGGGCAAGGCCGCTCCGGCACTGGCCTCGCTGGACCATGCCGGGCGCGTGATCCACATCGGCACCTTCAGCAAGACGATCAGCCCGGCACTGCGCCTGGGCTTCATGGTCGTACCACCGGCCCTGGTCAACCACTTCATGGATAGCGCCGCCGTGCTGGCACCGGCACCGGCCATGGCCACGCAGATGACCATCACGGCATTCATGAAGGGCGGACACTACCTGCGTCACCTGCGACGCATGAAGCGCCTGTACGCCTCCCGCCTGGGACTGCTGCGCGCGGCGCTGGGTCAGGAACATGCCCAGGACGCCATGGCCGGGCTGGCGCTGTTGCTGCCGCTCGACAACGGCGAGGATGATCAGCGGATCGCCCGCCTGGCCCTGACCCAGGGCATGGCGCCAGCGCCCCTGAGCGTCTGGTACGCCAAGGCCGAAGGCGCCAGGTCCGGGCTGCTGCTGGGCATTCCCAACATCCTGGAGTCCGACGTCGAACGGGCCTGCCAGCAGTTGTTGCGCCTCATCGGCGCTGTTCGCCGCTGAATGGCACCTAGGACTCTGGCCGCCCTCAGCGCAGCTTCTCCAGCATCTGGTAGTACCACATGCCGGCCGCCAGCATCGGGTTGCCGAGCTGGTCACCCAGCGGCACCTTGATGTGCTTGCAGGCGGCGAAAGTGTCGTACTGCTCCAGGTCGCCGGTAATCGCCTTGGCCATGATCTCGCCCATGATGTGGGTGGTCGCCACGCCGTGACCGGAGTAGCCCTGGCAGTACCAGACATTGGACGACAGCTTGCCCAGCTGCGGGATGCGGTTCATCACGATGCCCATGGCGCAGCTCCACTGGAAGTCGATCTGCACGCCCTTGAGTTGCGGGAAGGTGCGCTCGATGCACGGGCGCAGTTCCCCGGCGATGTCCCGTGAATCACGCCCGGAATAGTTGGCACCACCGCCAAACAGCAGGCGGCCGTCGCCGGTCAGGCGGTAGTAGTCGAGCACGAAACGGCAGTCGTAGACCGCCAGGTCCTGCGGGTTGATCTCTTTCGCCAGCTCGCCCAGCGGCGCGGTGGTGACGATGCCACCCATGGCCGGGAAGATCATGCCCTTGAGCTTGCGCCGCTCCAGCTTGTGGTAGACGTCGCCAGCCAGCAGCACCTGCTTGGCTTCGATGCGCCCGCCCGTGGTGACCACCGCCGGACGCGGGCCATGGACGATATCCAGCACTTCGGAATGCTCGAAGATCAGCGCGCCCAGGCTCGCCGCCGCCTGCGCTTCGCCGAGGCACAGGTTGAGCGGGTGCAGGTGCATGTTGCGGGTGTTCTTGATCGCCCCGCAGTACAGGTCGCTGCCCAGCTGGGCACGCACCTCGGCGCCGTCGAGCAGGCTCACCTCGCCGGCCATGCCGCGCCGCAGCGCCTCGTCGTAGGAGGCCCTGAGCTCGTCCATGTGGCTGGGCTTCATCGCCGCGTGCAGATGGCCGTGCTTGAGGTCGCAGGCGATGCCGTACCTGGCCACACGGCTCTTGATGATCTCGTGGCCACGCCAGCGCAGGTGCCAGATGAAGTCGTCGACCTCGCTGCCGAGGCTGTTGCGCATCTGCTTGCGCATGGCTTCGTCGCCGGACAGGCTGCCGGTGACCTGGCCACCGTTGCGTCCGCTGGCCCCCCAGCCGACCTTGTTGGTTTCCACCACGGCGACCTTGAGGCCGCGCTCGGCCAGCTCCACGGCCGTGGCGATGCCGGTGAAGCCACCGCCGATGATGGCCACGTCCACGCTCACGCTGCCCTGCAGCGTCGGGTAGTCGGACTCGAAGTTGAGCGACGCCGAGTAGTAGGAAGGCGCCCGCTCGGCGGCGGGTTTGACGGCTTGGTTGATCGCGTTCATTGCATATCCTTGGGGTGCGTTGGCACCGGTGAATCTGTGATCGCGGCTGAAGCGGAATGCCGCCCGGCCGCGCCTACATGGGATGCACACTTCGTAGGAGCGGCTGCAGCCGCGATGCTGTTCAGTCAGGCGTTGCTCAGGTACCAGCGCCAGTCCTGCTCGCCGACCTCGCCCATGAACTGGCGATACTCGGCGCGCTTGACCGCCAGGAACACCTTGAGGAAGTCGCCACCGAAGGCGTCGCGGGCCCAGCTCGACTGCTCCAGCGCCTGGATCGCCGCCGACCATTGGCTCGGCAGGCGCTCCTTGGCCTGGGCATAGCCGTTGCCCTCGATCGGTGCCCCAGGGTCGAGGCGGTCGCGGATGCCGCGCTGGATACCGGCGAGAATCGCCGCTGCCGCGAGGTAGGGGTTGGCGTCGGCGCCGCAGATGCGGTGCTCGACGTGTCGGGTCCTGGCCGGGCCGCCCGGCACGCGCAGGCTCACGGTACGGTTATCCACACCCCAGGTCGGCGCCAGCGGCGCGTAGCTGTTGGCCTGGAAACGTCGGTAGGAGTTGGCGTTGGGGCAGAACAGCAGCAACGAGTCGTGCAGGCTGGCGAGCATGCCGCCGACCGCCTGACGCAACAGCGGCGTACCGGCCGGATCTTCGCTGGCGAACAGATTGTCACCCGCCGGGTCGGCCAGGCTGACGTGCATGTGCATGCCGGTGCCGGCGATCTCGGCGAACGGCTTGGCCATGAAGCAGGCCTGCATGCCGTGGGCATGCGCCACCCCCTTGACCAGGCGCTTGTAGCGCACCGCCTGGTCCATCGCCGCCAGTACCGGACCGTGCTCCAGGGTGATCTCGACCTGGCCGGGGGCGTACTCGGAAATCGCCGTGCGTGCCGGAATCCCCTGGGCCTTGCAGGCGGCGTAAAGGTCGCGGAGGAACGGCTCGATCTGCTCCAGTTCGCGCAGGCCGTAGACCTGGGTCTGTCGCGGACGGCCACCGTCGGCATCCAGCGCCGGCTGCGGGCGCCCTTGCGCGTCGCGCTTCTGGTCGAGCAGGTAGAACTCCAGCTCGCAGGCCATCACCGGGTGATAGCCGTCGGCTTCGAGCTGCTCGATCACCCGCACCAGCAACTGGCGCGGGTCGGCGGGGGTTGCCGGCAGGCCTTCGCTGGGGTGCATGGAAACCTGTACCGCAGCAGTGGGAATCTGCCGCCAGGGCAGGCGCACCAGGCTACCGGGCAACGGGTAGGCGCGGCAGTCGATATCGCCGACATCCCAGACCAGGCCGGAGTCCTCGACATCCTCGCCGAGGATGGACAGGCCCAGCATGGTGCTCGGCAACGGCCGGCCACTCTCATACAGCGCCAGCAGTTCCTCGCGATGCAGCAGCTTGCCGCGCGGCACGCCGTTGGCGTCGAGGATGAACAGCTCGATCAGTTCGATGTCGGGGTTGTCGGTCAGGAAAGCCTGGGCTTCCTGCACAGCAGCGAAAGTCGTCATATCGCACTCGCTTGCGCCAGTCAGGCGCTCGGTGTCCGCACGGCCCGTTCGATTCTCGAACAGGTTGCACAGGCAGACAATTGGGCATCAGCGGCTGCGGGCATGGCGCAGCCATCGGAATTCAGCGGGTGGGGACGGCGTCCGGTGGGCGCGCGTGGCGGCAGTGCCACAGCGCCCAGAAGGCGAGGATGATCGTCAGCAGCGGGTTGAGCCGCTCCAACAGGCGCCGCCGCGCAGGCGCGCGGTACAGCGGAACATGGACTTGGCAGGCCGGGGAGATCATGGCTTGGCAGCGTCGCACAGGGTTTGACGTGCGTTAAATCGGGTTTTTCATACGCTTGGTTGTGCGCCGGCTAAACAATCAGGCAGGCATTTTCCTGCCGGCAGTGCCGCCGACGGGGCGCGCGGCGCCCCTATGGCTCGGGTCGATAACCCAGACGCAGGCCACCCCAATGCCGGCCCTGCACCATGATCGGCACCGACAGGTCGTGCATCAGTTCGCCGGTATCGCGCATGTAGGTCTGCAACAGCAGGGTCTGCTTGTGGCTGCCGCAACGGATACCGGTGCGGTCGTTGAACAGGCGCTTGCCACGGCTGCGGGTCGCATCCACCGCCGGGTCGCCGCTGGGCGGATGGTTGAACGCGGCGTTGTGGGTGGGCACGTAGCCTTCCGGCGTGGTGGAGATGGCAAAGACCAGCCCCTCGTGGCGTTCGAGCAAGGGTTCCTGCAGGGCCGGCAGCACCTGGTCGGCGTACTGGTCGAAGCGCGTGCGGTACTTCTGCGGCTGGGTACCGGCAATCGGCTGGTAGCGGCGATCGAACAGGTCGTCGAGGCCGATACGCCCGGCCTGCAGGTCCTGCTCGAACTGCGCGGCGATGGCAGCCGCGCCTTCGCGCGCCAGGTCATAGGCCCGCTGGTGATAGTCGTCCAGGCCCACCTCGGCGAGCTGCTCGCTGACCGTCTCGGCCTGGCCGACCAACTGTTCGGCGGCATCGGCCAGTTGCCGCGTCTGTCCCTCGCTGCCCTGCACGTCATTCTGCAGCTGCAACGCGGCGGCCGACAGGCTGGCCAGGCGCTGGTGATTGTCGGCGGTGCCGGCGCTGATCCGCGCCACCTGCTGCTCGACCTCCTCGGCCTGGTCGGCGATGCCGTGCAACCGACTGCCGGCGGTCTCGATCTGCTGCGCCGCCTGCTCCAGCTCGACGCTCTGGCGCTGGATGTGCTCGACCACTGCCGTGCTCTGCTGGCGGATGTCGGCGACCATCTGGCTGACTTCCTCGGTGGCGCTGGCGGTGCGCGCCGCCAGGTTGCGCACCTCATCGGCGACCACGGCGAAACCACGGCCCATCTCACCGGCGCGGGCCGCCTCGATGGCGGCGTTGAGCGCCAGCAGGTTGGTCTGGCTGGCGATGGACTGGATCACCTGGGTGACCTGCTCGATCTGTTCGGTGCGGCTGCCGAGGCCGTCGATCAGCTCGCGGCTGGCCAGGGTCTGGGCACTGAGTTGCTGCATGCGGCCGATGGCCTGGTTGAGTTCGGCCTGGCCATCGGCACTGGCCTCACGCACATGCCGGGCCGCCGTCAGGGTCTGCTCGGCACGTGCCGCGCTGTCCTGCTCGGTAAGGGTAATGGCCTCGGCGGCCTGGCTGACCTGCTGCACCGCCGCCAGCTGCGATTGCAGGCGTTCGGCCAGGTGCTTGACCGCGTGAGCGACCCTGGCTGCGGACAGCGCGTTGTGACAGGTGTGGCGCGACAGCCCGCGGCTCAGCTCGACGAAGTCACCGGCCGGGGCCTTGCGCACCACGGCGGCGGGTTCGTCGCGGCGCTGCCAGGGCCCCAGCCAGGGCCACAGCGCCAGCAGCAGGAAGGACGGCACGCTGACATAAGCGGGCAGTTGCACCTGCTGATAGACCAGCATCAGGCCCGCAAGCCCGATGGCGTGCAGCAGACAGGCGACAGGTGTGCGGATGAAAGCAGCTTGCATGACCGACCTCAGAGTTCTTGTTCTGGTGCGCGGCGAGGCGCTGTAGGCGGACGAAGTCACGGCGGGTTCTCTCCTGGAATATCCCACGCAACCTGGGCAGCAGGCTACGAGGAAGGCAGGCCCGTCGACAAATCAGACGATGCAGACCGGGCACGATGACCGAATTCGAGCAGGTTGGCAGCGCCAGCACCATCGCACTTTGGTAGCACCATGCCATGAATTTAGCCTGCCCTACCCCACGACGCGATGGCGCTGGACGAAACGCCGGTCGAGCCAGTCCTTGCAACGTCCGTAGAGCTGCCCACCCGCACTCCAGTCGTGCCAGCCGAGCAGCGCGCCGCCATCGCCCGTGGCGAGCAGTGCCAGGCTCTGCCACTGCGCCCGGTACTGGCGCAGGGGCCGCCCCTGCAAGGCCGCCTGCAGGTTGGCAGCCAGCACGGGCGCCTGGCGCACCGCGAAACGCCCGCTGCGGCGCATGCCGTCGAGGCTGGCGCTGTCGCCGACGGCGAACACCTGCGCGTGCGACTCGCACTGCAGGGTCGGCCGGATGGCGATGAAGCCGGCGCTGTCCGTGGCCAGCTGGCTGGCCGTCAGCCAGGGCCAGGGCCGCGCGCCACTGGCCAGCAACAGGCGGCGCCCGCGCCACACGGGCTCGTCGCCACTGAGCAGCCAGTCGTCCTCGATGCGCCCGATCGGACAGTGCTCACGCACCTGCACGCCACGCTGACGCAGATGGCCCAGGGCACGCAGGCGCAGCCCCGGCGACAGCCCGTCGAGCAGCGCGCCGCCGCAGAACAGCGCCAGCGCCGGCACCTTGTCGGCCAGCGCCAGGGACAGCTCCACGCCGCCCGCGCCGCCGCCGAGGATCGCCATGCGCCTGGGCTCGGCCTGCCATTGTTGCCAGCCCACCAGCAGCCGCTCGATGGGCCGCGCGGCCAGCACCTGCATGGCGTCGCCCTGCTGCGGTGGTATGGCCATGCCGGCACCGACGTTGAGTGACAGCCATTCACCCTGCAGGTCACGGCCATCGGTGAGGCGCAGGCAGCGGCTGTCGGCGTCGAGCGAGGCGATCTCGCCCTCGATCAGCTCGACCTTGGCCGCCCGGCACAGCGGTTGCAGCTCCACCCGGCAGTCGGCGGCGCTGAAACGGCCGCTGATCAGCCCCGGCAACATGCCGGCGTACCAGGCCTCGGGGCCGGGGCTGAGCAGGCCGATCCGCCCTGGCGGGCGTTCCACCATGGCCCAACGGCGCAACACACCAAGGTGGGCGTGACCGGCTCCGGCCAATATCAGGTCGTACTGGGTCATGCTTTTTTCAATCCATCGCGGTACTGGCTCGGGGTCTGCCCGGTCCAGCGTTTGAAGGCTCGGCCGAAGCTGCTGCTGTCACTGAAGCCGAGCAGATAGGCAATCTCGCTGATCGAACAGCGCGGGTCACGCATGTGCTGCAGCGCCAGGGCCTGGCGCGTGTCACCGAGCAGCGCCTCGTAGCTGGTGCCCTCCTCGGCCAGGTGGCGCTGCAGGCTGCGCAGGCTCAGGTGCAGGGCCTGGGCGATGCGTTCGGCCGACGGCTCGCCATCTGGCAACTGCGCCTGCAGGAAGTTGCGTACCCGCTCGCTGCAACTGGCCGCCTGCAGTTGTTCCAGGCTGCGCCTGAGCACGGCTTCGTTGTGCTCGGCCAGCTCCGGGTTGCCATCGTCGAGGCGTTGCTCGAAGGCGTCCCGCGGAAAGCGCAGCAGGCTTTCCTCGGCCTCGAACTGCACGGGAGCGCGAAACACCGCCTGCCACGGCTCGGGGTCGAGCGGACGCGGGCGCTGCAGCTGCACCAGCAGCGGGGCGAAGTCGCGGCTCAGGCGATTGCGGCAACTGCGCACGTAGATCGCGGCGAAGGCGTCCAGCGCCTCCGCTGCCGGCGTCGGGCTGCCGGGCGGGACACGGAAACGAAACTCGTAGGCATCGTCCACCTGGCGCAGCTCCAGCTGCAGGGCATCGCTGACCACCCGGTGATAGCGCACGATGCGCTCGAACATCTCGCGCAGGCTGCTGCTGGCGATCAGCGCATAACCCAGGGCATGGAAGGTGGTCGGGCTGACGAACTGCGAGGTCTTCAGGCCCAGCGCCGGATCACCGCTGGCCGCCACCGCCAGTTGCCACAGACGGGTGGTCACCGACAGCGGGCAACGCGCGTTGGGGTCGTCCAGCAGCGCAGGGTCGAGCCCGGCCTCGCGGCACAGCGCGCTGCTGTCCAGGCCAAGGGCATCGAGCTGCTTGCGCAGGGCGCGGGTCCAGCTGGCCAGGGTGGAGGGTTCGGCGGTCATGCAGATTGGCGTATCCGGTAGGCAGGTTGGCGTGCTCGGTCGGGCGCTCTGACGACCGTCACGGCACAGTGAAGTCACAGCCCAATAACAAGAGGATGTCGGCATGTCCCCCTCCCCCGCAAGCCTTAATGATCAGCAACGCGCCGCGCATATCCGCGAGCAGGTGATGGCCCACGGCAACGCACTGCGCCAGCGCTACCCGATCCTGCAGCATCAGGACGCGCTCGGCGCCGCTATTCTCGCCTTCGCCCTGCTCGGCATGCTCGGCTCGGCGGCCCTGTACATCGGTGGCCAGCTGCCCTGGTGGGGGTGCCTGCTGCTCAACGCCTTCTTCGCCTCGCTGACCCACGAGCTGGAGCACGACCTGATCCACTCGATGTACTTCCGCAAGCGCCCCGTGCCGCACAACCTGATGATGGCGCTGGTCTGGCTGGCCCGGCCGAGCACCATCAACCCCTGGGTGCGCCGGCACCTGCACCTGAACCATCACAAGGTGTCCGGCAGCGAGGCGGATACCGAGGAACGCGCCATCACCAACGGCGAACCCTGGGGCATCGCCCGCCTGCTGATGGTCGGCGACAACATGATGAGCTCGCTGATCCGCTGGCTGCGGGCGAAGAATCCGGCGCACCGCCGGCTGATCCTCAGCCGCACGCTGAAGGTCTACGCGCCGCTGGGCCTGCTCAACTGGGCGACCTGGTACCTGTTCCTCGGCTTCCACCTGCTCGACTGGGCCAGCGCCGCCCTCGGCGCCCCCATTGCCTGGTCGGCCACGACCCTGGCGACCATGCAGGTGGTGAACGTCGCCGTGGTGGTACTGGTCGGCCCCAACGTGCTGCGCACCTTCTGCCTGCACTTCGTCAGCTCCAACATGCACTACTACGGCGATGTCGAACCGGGCAACGTGATCCAGCAGACGCAGGTGCTCAACCCCTGGTGGCTGTGGCCGTTGCAGGCATTCTGCTTCAACTTCGGCAGCAGCCATGCGATCCACCACTTCGTGGTCAAGGAGCCCTTCTACATCCGCCAGCTCAGCGTGCCCTTCGCCCACAGGGTGATGCGCGAGATGGGCGTGCGCTTCAACGACTTCGGCACGTTCGCCCGCGCCAATCGCTGGACCCGCCGCGACCAGGCGCAAGCGCAACGCACGCAGGCCGCCTGATTCTCATGCGCGGCGCCCTGTGCGCCGCGACGGGCGGGGGAGTTCTTCCTGGCGGATGAGACTCGCCCCGCAATCATCATCCCGACAGTCGGCTAGAATCCCTCTGCGCCTGATCGTTACCGCACGACAGAACAACGTCCACCGGACTCCGGCGCCCTCGCAGTAGCCATGAGGCGCCCGGATGCTCCGCCCACTTCGTTCATTGATGACCCTGCTCTGCCTGGTCTGCGTCCTGCCGGTCTGGGCGGGCGGTGCGTTGCCGCTGCTCAAGCTCGAGGCGGGCGACCTGGACGAGCCGGTCAGCATCGAACGCAGCCTGCTGCTCGAGGACCCCGGCGCCCAGCTGACCGCAAGCGAGGTGCTGCAACGCATCGCCAGCCAGGGCCGCGAGGTCGAGGGCACACCGCGTATCGGCTACAGCCGCAGCGCCTGGTGGCTCGCCACGCAGGTGCAGGCTCCGGCGGCGGAGCGCCTGCAACTGATAATCGGACAAACCTTCCTCGACGACCTGGAAATCTGGCTGTACGACGGAGAACGGCCACTGGGGCCGCTCTACAGTGGCTCGAGCCGGGCATTCGGCGAACGTGGCGAACCCTATCCGCATTTCCTGCTCAACCTGCCGCGCCTGGACGCCGGTGTGCACACCCTGCTGCTGCGCGTGCAGAGCCATTCGGCGATCAACCTGCCGCTGCAGCTGGTCGGTGCCGCACAGGGGCAACAGCTGATCGCCCACAGCTGGCTGCGCAGCGGCCTGCTGATCGGCGCGCTGCTGGCCCTGGCGCTGTTCTACCTGATCCGCTACAGCACGCTGCGCGAGTGGCCGCTGGCCTGTTTCGGCCTGACCGCGCTGAGTACCGCGCTGTACAACGCCAGTATCTACAACCTCGCCGGGCTGCTCTGGCCGCAGTGGCCGATGCTGCCCAAGCTGCTGGTCAACCTGCCCACCGCCGGCATGATGATCTTCAGCTCGCTGTTCATCGCCAGCGCTCTCGGCCTGCGCCTGAAGCGCCTGCGCTGGCTGCGCGACGCGCTGTTCGCCGCCAGCCTGCTGGTCAGCGTCGGCAGCCTGCTGGTGGATCATCCGCGCGCCTATGAGGTGCTGAACCTGCTGATCCTGGCCACCGGCCTGTACCAGTTGCTGCTCCTGATCATCGGCGTCCGCCAGCGCCGCCCTTACGCGCCCGGCTACCTGTTGTGCTGGAGTGCGGCCCTGATCCTGATGCTACTGGTGCCGCTGGGCCGCGCCGGGCTGGTCCCGCTGCCGGCGGGCTTCTACGCCATGTACGCCTACCTGCCGGCCCTGAGCATGCTGCTGTTCGGCGCCCTGCTGGACAAACAGCTGGAGCGCGTACGCCGCGTGCTGCTGAGCAGCCAGGCCCAGGCCATCGACAACCTGGAGCAGTACCAGGCGCTGTTCCGCCACAGCGGCGAAGGCATCTTCCGCTGCCGCCGCGACGGCAGGCTGCTGGAAGCCAATCCGAGCCTGGCCCGCCTGCTGGGCCGCGAGGCACTGCCGGCCAACCTCGACGCACTCGCCCTGCCGAGCCTGGTGGGCGAGACGCAGTGGCACGAGCTGCTCTCGCAGCTGGACGCGCGAAGCGGCACCGCCAGCTGCGAATGCCAGCTGTACGACCTCGAACAGCGCCCACGCTGGGTGTACCTGTCGCTGCACCTGCGTCCGCATCAGGACTGCATCGAGGGCATCGTGGTCGACCTCAGCGAGCGCCGTGCGCTGGAAGAGCGCCTGCAGCAACTGGCCGCACATGACGCGCTGACCGGCCTGCTCAACCGCCGCGAACTGGAGCGGCTGCTCGCGGAAACCCTCGGTGGCACCGCCAAGCGCCGCTTCAGTCACCTGCTGTTGCTGGGGCTGGACCGCTTCAAGCAGGTCAACGACCTCTGCGGCCATTCCGCCGGCGATCAGTTGCTCAGGCAGCTCGCCAGCCAACTGCTGCATCAGCTGCCACGGCATGCCGAGCTGGCCCGCGTTGGCGGCGACGAGTTCGCCGTCCTGCTGCGCGAGGTGGACGACGAAGCCGCGCTGGAGCAAGCCGAACAGTTGCGCCGCGGCGTCGAGCAGTTCGTCTTCACCTGGCAGGGACGGCCATTCCGCCTGCACGCCAGCATCGGCATGCTGGCACTCGGCTCCGGGGTGAGCGACTGGGAGACGGCGCTGAACTGGGCCACCAGCGCCAGCCAGCTGGCCAAGCACCAGGGGCGTAACCGCGTGCAGCAGTTCAACCCGGCCGATGGCGCCCTGCTCGAACACCAGCGCCAGCTGCAGTGGATAACCCGCCTGCGCGAGGCCACCGAGCGCGGTCATTTCGAGCTGTTCTTCCAGCCGGTCCAGGCGCTGCAGCAGGCCTCCAGCGGCCTGCACTACGAAGTGCTGCTGCGCTACCGCGACCCGCACAACGGCGACTGGATCAGCCCCGCGCAGTTTCTCGACGCCGCGGCGCGCTATGACTTCCTCGGCGCCATCGATCGCTGGGTGATCCAGCACCTGTGCGCCTGGCTGGCAGCCAATCCACGCCATCTGGCGCAGCTGGCCCAGGTCAACGTCAACCTCAGTGCCAGTTCACTGCTCGACAGCGGCTTCCACCGCCTGCTGCAGGACGAGCTGCAGCGCCACGGCCTGCCGCCCAGCAAGCTGTGCATCGAAGTCACGGAAATGGTCGCCCTGGGTGAACTGGGCGTTTCCGCGCAGTGGATCGAACAGCTGCGCGGCAAGGGTCTGAAGGTCGCCCTGGACGATTTCGGCAGCGGCTTCGCCTCCTACGCTTACCTGCGCCACCTGCCGCTGGACATCCTCAAGATCGACGGCAGCTTCATCAGCGGGATCGAGCGCGACCCGATCAACCAGGCCATGGTCGGCTCGATGCGCCAGATCGCCGGCCAGCTCGGCCTGCTCACCGTCGCCGAGTTCGTCGAGACCCAGGCCAGCCTGGACTGCCTGCGCCGCCTCGGCATCGACTACGCACAGGGCTATTTCGTCGGCCGCCCGCAGCCGCTGCGCCTGCTGGCCGACGATGTCCGCCACCACGACACTCAGGACGCCTGATAGAGCTCCACCGGCACCTGTTCCAGCAACGCCACATTCAGGCGCAGCATGCGCACGCAACGGGCCTCGGCCAGGCTGGCCGGCAGGGCGTTGGTCGGCAGTGCCAGCAGCAGGCCGCTGAGGTTGAGCACCAGCGCCTCGCGGGAGAACACGCCGCTGCCCAGGCCATAGAACGCCGCGATCAGCTCGCGCAGGCCGAACGGCAGGCGCCAGCGGATACGCAGGGCGGAGCCGAAACTCGCCGCACGGCGCTGCATGGCATCGTCGATCTGCGCATTGCTCAGCTCGCCACCAGCCTCCTGCCAGTCCTGCAGGCTGCGCAGCAGCGCCAGCTCACCGAGGTTGTGCAGCAGGCCCGCCGTGTAGCACAGCTCGGCGTCCAGCTTCAGCTCGGTCGCCAGCCAGCGCGCCAGCTCGGCGCTGCGCCTGGCCCGTTGCCAGGCCTGCGCGGCCAGTTCGGCCAGGCGCGCATCGCGCAGCTGGGCATTGCGCTGCAGCGCCAGTCCCAGCACGAGGTTGAGCGTGCGCGCCACGCCCAGGCGTTGCAGCGCCTGCGCCAGGGTGTGGCAGGGCATGCCCTGGTGCTGCGCCGCCGTGCTGGCGGCAGCGATCAGCAGAGCGGTGATCTGCGGATCGGCGCCGAACACCGCCGCCAGCTCGCCCAGGTCCTGCTCACCCGCCTGCAGGCCCTGGCTGACGGCATTGCGCACATCGCTGAGCAACGGCGCCCCCTGGCCCTCCTCGCGCACCGTGTCGAGAAAGTCCCGCAGCTCGCTGAGCAGCAGCGGCTGCCGCGACTGCGGCTCGCCGCTGGCGACCGGCAACAACCCGCGCAGGCGCTGGCGCAGGCTTTCGGCATTGAAGGGCTTGGCCAGGTAGGCACTGGGCGCCAGCGGGCGCGCGGCGCGCACGCTGCTGGCATCGAGACGACCGCTGATCAGGACGAAGGGCAGTGCCGGCGTACGCGGATGGCGCCGCAGCTGACGCAGCAGCTCGACACCATCGAGCCCGGGCAATTCGCCGTCGGCGATCACCAGATCGGGCAGCCGCCGCTTGCAGCGGGCCAGAGCGGTCTGGCCGTCGCTGACCTGCAGCACGCGCGCATCGCCCCGGACATCGAGCACCAGTTGCTGCAGCAGGTTGGAAGTCCAGGGGTCGGCCTCGGCGATTAGAACTTCCACGGGATGTGCTGAGGCGGTCATGCGACTCTCTGGACGGGAACGAAGGGAGGTTGCCGGGCCGGAGAAAGCTGCACGATGCGTCAGTTTCAGGCCAGAGGCCGCAGTCTAAACCGCCACCTGGGCTGTCGTCAGCCGGCACGGGCCGGCACCCGCCGGGAATGCCTGAGACGTATTGCCGCACGCAGAAACGAAAAAGCCCGCCGGAAGGGCGGGCTTTTTCGACGGAAGGCCGATCAATTACTTGATCTTGGCTTCCTTGTAGATCACGTGCTTGCGTACGACCGGATCGAATTTCTTGATTTCGATCTTGTCGGGGGTGGTGCGCTTGTTCTTGTCGGTGGTGTAGAAGTGGCCGGTACCGGCGCTGGACACCAAACGGATCAGTTCACGCATGACTCTCTCCTTAAACCTTTTCGCCGCGAGCGCGCAGCTCAGCCAGCACTACGTCGATGCCACGCTTGTCGATGACACGCATGCCCTTGGCAGATACGCGCAGACGCACGAAGCGCTTCTCGGACTCGACCCAGAAGCGATGGTGCTGCAGGTTCGGCAGGAAACGACGACGGGTTTTGTTGTTTGCGTGGGAAATGTTGTTCCCGGTTACCGGACCCTTACCGGTAACTTGACAGACTCTCGACATGCCTCAGCCCTCTAAAACCACATGCCCAACCCGGCATGGGTTGGCCGCTTAAACTCAATGTCATTGGCGCTCAGCGCCGCGTTTCTCGAGGGTCTTACCGGGCGCACTGAATAGCGCAAGAACCGGGCCCCTAGAAAAGAGCGCTGCTTTATACCAGAAAGCCCTGGGGGCAACAAGGGAAAGCGCAGGATAAAAAGTCAGGGCGCACCCTCGAACGGCCCTGGGGCCGAGCCTTCGGGGGCATTATCCACATTTGACCGCTCGTCGCCTCGCCGAGGTATTCAGCACCCGGCAAATCGACTAGGGTTGCAAGCTTGTCATCCACGCCAGGAATGGAGCCAACCATGCGCCTGCTGCTCGCCACTCTGCTGTGCACCCCGATCCTTGCCCAGGCCGCGACCCTCAGCGTGTGCACCGAAGCCAGCCCGGAAGGTTTCGACGTGGTGCAGTACAACTCGCTGACCACCACCAATGCGTCGGCCGACATGCTGATGAATCGCCTGGTGGAGTTCGACGCCGTGCAGGGCAAGCTGCTGCCGAGCCTGGCGCGCAGCTGGTCGATCTCGGCGGACGGCCTGGTCTACGACTTCCAGTTGCGCGATGACGTGCATTTTCACCACAGCGCCGCCTTCACTCCCAGCCGCAACCTCGATGCCCGGGACGTGGTGTTCAGCTTCCAGCGCATGCTCGACGACCAGCATCCCTGGCACGCGGTCGCCGTCAGCGGCTATCCGCATGCGCAATCGATGCAGTGGCCGAGCCTGATCGCCAGGGTCGAGGCGCCGGACGCACACAGCGTGCGCATCACCCTGAGCCGCCGCGACGCCACCTTCCTGGCCACCCTGAGCATGGGCTTCGCCTCCATCTACCCGGCGGAATATGCCGAGCAACTGCTGGCGGCGGGCACACCGGAGAAGCTCAACAGCGCGCCCATCGGCACCGGCCCCTTCGTCTTCGAACGCTTCCAGAAGGACGCCGCCGTGCGCTACCGCGCCAACCCGGAATATTTTGCCGGCAAGCCCGCCATGGACCGGGTGATCTTCGCCATCACCCCGGACAGCAACGTGCGCCTGCAGAAGCTGCGCCGCGGCGAATGCCAGATCGCCCTGTCGCCGAAGCCGCAGGACGTCCAGGCCATCGCCGGCGACGCCAAGCTCAAGAGTGCCCAGACCGCCGCCTTCATGACCGCCTTCGTCGGTATCAACAGCCAGCACCCGCCGCTGGACAAGCCGCAGGTCCGCCAGGCGATCAACCTGGCGTTCGACAAGGCCAGCTACGTCAAGGCCGTGTTCGAAGGCAGCGCCGAGCCGGCCAACGGCCCCTACCCGCCGAACACCTGGAGCTACGCCCGCGAGCTGCCCGGCTACGCCCATGAGCCGGAGCGCGCCCGCGCCCTGCTGGCCGAAGCCGGCCTGGCGAACGGCTTCAAGACCACCATCTGGACCCGCCCCAGCGGCAGCCTGCTCAACCCCAACCCCAGCCTCGGCGCCCAGCTATTGCAGGCGGATCTGGCCAAGGTCGGCATCGACGCCGAGATTCGCGTGATCGAATGGGGCGAGCTGATCCGCCGCGCCAAGGCCGGCGAACACGACCTGCTGTTCATGGGCTGGGCCGGCGACAACGGCGATCCGGACAACTTCCTCACCCCGCAATTCGCCTGCGCCTCGGTCGAGTCCGGCCTCAACTTCGCGCGCTACTGCGACAAGGACCTGGACCAGCTGATCGCCGACGGCAAGACCCACAGCGACCAGGCCGAACGCAGTCGCCTCTATCACCAGGCGCAGGCGATCATCCAGCAGCAGGCGCTGTGGCTGCCGCTGGCCCACCCCACGGCCTTCGCCCTGCTCGACGCCAAGGTCGAGGGCTACCGGGTCAGCCCGTTCGGTCGGCAGGACTTCGCCAGGGTCAGCCTGGCCCGCTGACCGGCCGGGCTACATCCACCCCTGCTCGGCCATCGACAGCGGCTCGCCGTCGCCGACGATGAAGTGGTCGAGCACCCGCACCTCCACCAGCGCCAGCGCGTCCTTGAGGCGCCGGGTCAGCACACGGTCGGCCTGGCTGGGATCGGAAACGCCAGACGGGTGATTGTGGGTGAGGATGACCGCCGCCGCGTTGTTGGCCAGCGCACGCCTGACCACCTGCCGGGGGTGGACGCTGGCACTGTCGATGCCACCACGGAACAGCACCTCGAACGCCAGCACGCGATGTTTGGCATCGAGGAACAGGCAGCCGAACACCTCGTGCAACTCGTGGCGCAATTGCGCCTTGAGGTAGTCGCGCACCACCTGCGGACTCTCCAGCGCCGAATCACGGCGCAGACGCTCGGCCAGATGCCGCCTGGCCATCTCCAGCACCGCCTGCAGCTGCGCGTACTTGGCCGGCCCCAGGCCGAGGTGCTGACTGAAGTCAGGCAACTCCGCCTCCAGCAAGGCCCGCAGGCTGCCGAACTCGGCA
This sequence comes from Pseudomonas sp. BMW13, assembly GCF_013357275.1. Classification (NCBI taxonomy): domain Bacteria; kingdom Pseudomonadati; phylum Pseudomonadota; class Gammaproteobacteria; order Pseudomonadales; family Pseudomonadaceae; genus Pseudomonas; species Pseudomonas sp. BMW13. The sequence continues at coordinate 128,930 of NZ_SUKD01000018.1, forward strand.
AGCAGGCGCCGCGCCAGGTCCACCGCACTGCAGCCGGCAACCCCCGTGCGCAGGAAGATCGCCAGCAGTTCGGCATCGGTCAGCGCAGCAGCGCCCTGCTCCAGCAATTTCTCCCGCGGACGCTCCGCCGCGGGCCAGTCGCGAATGCTCATCGAACACCTCCATGTCGAGCCAGGCGCCCGCTGTTCCGCTGCGGGCGCTGTGCTATCGTAGCCCATCTTTTTACACGGGACCGGCCTGGGGAGGCGTTGGTCACGTGGCGCACATCCACCGGTATATAAAAGGCAAGCCTATGCAGCGGCTGTATCGCAAACGCATCATCGTCGGCGTGGGGGGCGGTATTGCCGCCTACAAGAGCGCCGAGCTGGTTCGCCGACTCAAGGATCAGGGCGCCGAAGTCCGCGTGGTGATGACCCAGGGCGGCCGCGAGTTCATCACGCCGCTGACCCTGCAGGCGCTCTCCGGGCACCCCGTCCATCTCGACCTGCTCGACCCAGCCGCCGAAGCGGCGATGGGCCATATCGAACTGGCACGCTGGGCCGACCTGATCCTCATCGCCCCGGCCACCGCCGACCTCATGGCCCGCCTGGCCCAGGGCATCGCCAACGACCTGCTGACCACCCTGGTGCTGGCCACCGACGCCCCGATCGCCCTGGCGCCGGCGATGAATCAGGCGATGTGGCGCGACGCCGCCACCCAGGCCAATCTCGACCTGCTGAAACAGCGCGGCATGCGCCTGTTCGGCCCCGCATCCGGCAGCCAGGCCTGCGGTGACGTCGGCCTGGGCCGCATGCTCGAACCTAACGACCTCGCCAACCTGGCCGCCGACTGCTTCGAGCGTCAGGCGCTGGACGGCCTGCACATCCTGATCACCGCCGGCCCGACCCAGGAAAACATCGACCCGGTGCGTTACATCACCAACCACAGCTCCGGCAAGATGGGCTTCGCCCTGGCCGAGGCCGCCGCCGAAGCCGGCGCCAGGGTCACCCTGGTCAGCGGCCCGGTGCACCTGCCGACGCCGGACCGGGTCAGCCGGATCGATGTGGTCAGTGCCCGCGACATGCTCGCCGCCTGCGAAGCTGCGATGCCCTGCGACGTGCTGATCGCCGCCGCCGCCGTGGCCGATTACCGCCCGGAAGTGGTCGCGCAGCACAAATTGAAGAAAGACCCCAGCAGTGGCGAGGGGATGCTCCTGCAAATGGTGCGCAACCCGGATATCCTCGCCACCATCGCAGGTCGCGACGACCGCCCGTTCAGCGTGGGCTTCGCCGCGGAAACCGAGAACCTGCTCGAATACGCCTCGCGCAAGCTGCGCGACAAGAATCTCGACCTGATCGTCGCCAACGATGTGGCCAACCCCAGCATCGGCTTCAATAGTGAAGAGAACGCCATCACCGTGATCGACCGCGAGCTGCAGCAAACCAGCTTTGCCCAGACCAGCAAGGGCAAGATCGCCCGCCAGTTGATCACACTCATCGCCGACCGTTTGAACAAGAACTGACCATGCACGCTCTGCAAGCCAAGATCCTCGATCCTCGCCTCGGCCAGGAATTCCCCCTGCCACAATACGCCACCCCGGGCTCCGCCGGCCTCGACCTGCGCGCCATGCTCAAGGAGGACATCGTCCTCGAGCCGGGCCAGACCGTCCTGATCCCGACCGGCCTGTCGATCTACATCGGCGACCCGGGCCTGGCCGCGATGATCCTGCCGCGCTCGGGCCTGGGCCACAAGCACGGCATCGTGCTGGGCAACCTGGTCGGCCTGATCGACTCGGACTACCAGGGCGAGCTGATGGTGTCGTGCTGGAACCGCGGCCAGACGCCGTTCACCATCGCCATCGGCGAGCGTATCGCGCAACTGGTGCTGGTGCCTGTGGTGCAGGCGCACTTCGAGCTGGTCGAGCAGTTCGACGAAACCCAACGCGGCTCGGGCGGCTTCGGCCACTCCGGCAGCCACTGACCCTTTCCCACAGGACGATCCGCCGAGGAGCACCCACGTGAAACTCTTCAAGCGCAACGCCAAGGAAGCCGACACCTCCGCCGCCATCGTGCCGGAGAAGACCAGGAGCAAGGCGCCTGCGCCGGCCCTGGGCCCATTGCTGCCCGGCTTGCTGGCCACGCTGATCGGCGTGGGCGCCGGCGGCGCGCTGCTCTGGTTCGTCCAGAGCAGCGGTGACCAGGCCCGCCAGGCCGAGCTGACCCAGGCCATCGGCAGCAGCCAGGCCGCGGCGGTGCAGCAGGCGCTCAAGCAGATGCAGGCCGACAGCCTGTCCGCTGCGCGCAACCCCGAACTGCTGCAAGCCCTGCAGAGTGGCGACAGCCTGCAGGTCAGCGAGGCCGAACGGCGCCTGGGCTACTGGGATGGCGTCATCGATGCCCATCTGAATCGTCGTGGCGAAGCCGTGCAGAACACCAGCCGCGCAGCCCCCATGAACTTCGCCGGGCTGGACATGCTGCGCCGCGCCGAGAGCGGCCAGCAACCCGCCATCGAAGCCTACCGGGTCGGCCAGCGCTGGCTGGCCTACAGCGCGGCAACCTTGCGCATGAGCGAAACCCAGCCAGCCCAGGGCACCCTGCTGCTGGCGTTCGATCTGCAACGTCTGCTCGCGGCACTGCCGCCGCTGCCGGCCGAGTATGGCCAGCTGCAGCTGGTGCAGCAGTTCGCCAACACCCCGGCCCAGGTGCTGCTGCAGCGTGGCCAGCCGGGCACCGGCAACGCCCAGACCTTCGCCACCGGCAATCCCTACTGGAAAGTCACCTTCACCCCCGGCCCCGGCCTGGTGCAGGGCAGCATTCCTCCGCTGATGCTGGCCCTGGCCGCCCTGCTCGCCCTCGGCGGCGCGGTCATCGGCCTGATCCTGGTGCGCGGCGGCCTGCAACGCCAGGTCAACGGCGACGCCAGACAACTCGGGCAAATGCTCAAAGAACTCTCCGCCGGCAAAAACGTCAAAGCCTTCAGCCTCAGCGTGCCAGCACTCGATGCCCTGGCTCAGAGCCTGGCCCGGCTGCCGCGTCGCAGCAGCCCTGAAGGCAGTACCACACCCGCTAAAGGAACAGCTGCGGCTCCCGCCGCTCCGCCCGCTGCCAAGCCCGCCGAGTTGGTCGACCCGCTGTTCCAGGACACCGATATCCTCGATATCGACATTCTCGACGAAGACCAGGATCTCCTGGGACTGGAGCAGAACCCCGCAATGACGACTAGCCAAAGCGCCCCGAAACTCCCCGCCGACATCTTCCGCGCCTACGACATCCGTGGCGTGGTGGGTGACACCCTGACCGCCGAGTACGCCTACTGGATCGGTCGTGCCATCGGTTCGCAGAGCCTGGCCCAGGGCGAACCCAAGGTCATCGTCGGCCGTGACGGCCGCCTCTCCGGCCCGGAACTGCTGCAACAGCTGGTACAGGGCCTGCTCGACTGCGGTTGCGAAGTGACCGATATCGGCATGGTGCCGACCCCGGTGGTGTATTTCGCCGCCAACGTGCTGGAAGGGCGTTCCGCCGTGATGCTCACCGGCAGCCACAACCCGCCGGACTACAACGGCTTCAAGATCATCATCGCTGGCGACACCCTGGCCAACGAGCAGATCCAGGCGCTGAAGACCCGCCTGGACGACAACGACCTGGCCAGCGGCGTGGGCACCGTGCAGCAGGTCGACGTGCTGCAGCGCTACTTCAAGACCATCCGTGACGACATCGCCCTGGCCAAGCCGCTGCGCGTGGTGGTCGACTGCGGCAACGGCGCGGCCGGTGTGATCGCCCCGCAACTGATCGAAGCCCTCGGCTGCAGCGTGATCCCGCTGTACTGCGAAGTGGACGGCACCTTCCCCAACCACCACCCGGACCCGGGCAAGCCGGAGAACCTCAAGGACCTGATCGCCCGCGTGAAAGCGGAAAACGCCGATCTCGGCCTGGCCTTCGATGGCGATGGCGACCGCGTTGGCGTGGTCACCAATACCGGCAACATCGTCTATCCCGACCGCCTGCTGATGCTGTTCGCCAAGGACGTGGTATCGCGCAACCCGGGCGCCGACATCATCTTCGACGTCAAGTGCACCCGTCGCCTGACCCCGCTGATCAGCGGCTATGGCGGTCGTCCGGTGATGTGGAAAACCGGCCACTCGCTGATCAAGAAGAAGATGAAGGAAACCGGCGCCCTGCTGGCCGGCGAGATGAGCGGCCACATCTTCTTCAAGGAGCGCTGGTTCGGTTTCGACGACGGCATCTACAGCGCCGCGCGCCTGCTGGAAATCCTCAGTCTCGACAAGCGCGAAGCCGAGCTGGTGTTCAGCGCCTTCCCGAGCGACATCTCCACGCCGGAAATCAACATCCAGGTGACCGAGCAGAGCAAGTTCCTGCTGATCGAGCGCCTGCAGCGTGAAGGCCAGTGGGGCGAGGCCAATCTCACCAGCATCGATGGTGTGCGCGTCGACTATCCCAAGGGCTGGGGCCTGATCCGCGCCTCCAACACCACGCCGGTGCTGGTGCTGCGCTTCGAGGCCGACACCCAGGAAGAGCTGGAGCGGATTCAGGATGTGTTCCGCAACCAGCTGCACAAGGTCGCCCCCGACCTGCAACTGCCCTTTTGATCGATTAGTTCCAGGAGCCCCCGCATGACCCTCGAGCGTGACGCCGCCGCCCAGGTTGCCAAGGTACTGTCCGAAGCCCTGCCCTATATCCGCCGCTTCGTCGGCAAGACCCTGGTGATCAAGTACGGCGGCAACGCCATGGAAAGCGAGGAGCTCAAGCAGGGGTTCGCCCGGGACATCGTGCTGATGAAGGCCGTCGGCATCAACCCGGTGGTCGTGCACGGCGGCGGCCCGCAGATCGGCGACCTGCTCAAGCGCCTGTCCATCGAGAGCCACTTCATCGACGGCATGCGCGTCACCGACACCGCGACCATGGACGTGGTGGAAATGGTCCTGGGCGGCCAGGTCAACAAGAGCATCGTCAACCTGATCAACCAGCATGGCGGCAGCGCCATCGGCCTGACCGGCAAGGACGCCTGCCTGATCCGCGCGCGCAAGCTCAAGGTCAGCCGCCAGACCCCGGAGATGACCCAGCCGGAGATCATCGATATCGGCCATGTCGGCGAGGTCACCGGGGTCAACACCGACCTGCTGAACATGCTGGTCAAGGGTGACTTCATCCCGGTCATCGCGCCCATCGGCGTCGGCCCGGACGGCGAGTCCTACAACATCAATGCCGATCTGGTGGCCGGCAAGGTGGCCGAGGCGCTGAAAGCCGAGAAACTGATGCTGCTGACCAACATCGCCGGCCTGATGAACAAGCAGGGCGACGTGCTCACCGGCCTGACCACCGAGCAGGTCAACGAACTGATTGCCGACGGCACCATCTACGGCGGCATGCTGCCGAAGATCAAGTGCGCCCTGGAGGCGGTGCAGGGTGGCGTGACCAGCTCGCACATCATCGATGGCCGCGTACCGAATGCCGTGTTGCTGGAGATCTTCACCGATATCGGCAACGGCACCATGATCAGCAACCGCAAGCGCCCCTGAAAGCCAGCCGCGCTCGCGGCTGGCTGATGCCCCTCTCCTGCCTGCGGGAGAGGGTGTCCATAGGTCGGGGAGGGTCAGGCAGGCAGCACGCCCTGGCAGCCCTGAAGCGGCATCGCCACAGGTTCCGATACCCCCACGGGGGCACGGGAAAGCTCAGCGCCTACGGCTTGCTCTGCGGCTCGCCGAACAGCTCGGCCAGGCGTGCACGATCCGCGGCGAAACCGGCTTCGGCGCGGCCACGCGCCTCCTTGTAGCGGGCAATGTCGCGCTGCAGCCGCTGCTGCTCTTCCTTGAGGTTATTGATCTGCGCCAGCAGGTTTTCCGGCACCTGCCGGCCTGCACGCTCATGCTCGGCGGCCTGGCTCTGCAGGTTGGCCTGCTGCGTGCGCACCGACTGCAGATTGCCGCGCGCCACGTTGGTGACACTGTCGAGCTCCGCCAGCTTGCGCTCGCGGGCACGGTCGACGTCGTTGAGGTTGGTATAGAGGCGCAGCAGCTTCGCGTCATTGCTGGCGCGCACCTTCTCGGCCTGCATGCGGGCGAACTCTTCGGCCGTCGGCGCCGGCGGAATCACCCGCACCACACGTCCCTGGTCGTTCAGCACCTCGTAGCCCTTGCCGATGAACTCGGGCGGCACGCCCTGACGGCTGAGCACCGTGACACCCTTGTCGTCGACGTAGCGGTAAAGCTCGGCAGCCACTCCGGACAGCGGCAGTAGCAAGCTCAACAGCAGCGTACAGCGGGTCAGGAGCGGTGCAGACATAGAACGACCTTGTGCTAGGGCTAGATTCCGTACTCGGCGCGATAGGCTTCGACAGCCGGGAGATATTGCTTCAGTTCAGCATCCCCTGCCAGATATTCCAGTACCTGTTGTAGTGACACGATGCTCACTACCGGCATGGCGAAGTCGCGTTCGACCTCCTGGATCGCAGAAAGCTCGCCCTGGCCACGCTCCTGGCGGTTCAGCGCGATCAGCGTACCGGCCGCCTGGGCGCCCTGGCCCTGGATGATCTGCATCACTTCACGGATGGCGGTGCCGGCGGTGATCACGTCGTCGACGATCAGCACCCGCCCTTCCAGCGGCGCACCGACCAGCGTGCCACCCTCGCCATGATCCTTGGCTTCCTTGCGGTTGAAGCACCAGGGCAGATCACGGCCATGATGCTCGGCCAGCGCGACCGCCGTGGTCGCTGCCAGCGGAATACCCTTGTAGGCCGGGCCGAACAGCACGTCGAAATCGATGCCGCTGTCGACGATGGCCGCCGCATAGAAGCGCCCGAGCTGGGCCAGGGCCAGGCCGCTGTCGAACAGGCCGGCATTGAAGAAATAAGGACTGGTGCGCCCGGATTTGAGAGTGAACTGGCCGAAACGCAGAACACCGCGTTCGATGGCAAAGCGAATGAAATCACGCTGGTACGTTTGCATGAAAAGTCCCGGACGGCACGGATTTAGCTAAATGAGGTGAGCTCGGGTATCATACACGCACGTGTTTTTGGGGGCCATTTATGCGGATCATCAGTGTGAACGTGAATGGTATTCAGGCTGCGGCCGAGCGTGGATTGCTCAGCTGGCTGCAAGCCCAGAATGCCGACGTGATCTGCCTGCAAGACACCCGTGCCTCCGCCTTTGAACTGGACGACCAAGCCTTCCAACTGGATGGTTATTTCCTCTATGCATGCGACGGTGAAGTGCCCAGCCAAGGTGGCGTGGCGCTTTATTCGCGGTTGCAACCCAAGGCGGTGATCAGCGGCCTCGGCTTTGAAATGGCCGATCGCTACGGGCGCTACCTGCAGGCCGATTTCGACAAGGTAAGTATTGCCACCCTGCTCCTGCCTTCGGGTCGGGACGGGGACGAGAGCTTGAATCAGAAATTCAAGTTCATGGACGACTTCACCCATTATCTGGACAAGCAACGCCGCAAGCGCCGCGAGTACATCTACTGCGGTTCGCTGCATGTCGCTCACCAGAAGCTGGACGTGAAGAACTGGCGCGACTGCCAGCAGACTCCCGGTTTCCTTGCGCCCGAGCGCGCCTGGATGGACGAGGTGATCGGCACCATGGGCTACGTCGATGCCCTGCGTGAAGTCAGCCGCGAAGGCGACCAGTTCAGCTGGTGGCCGGACAACGAACAGGCGGAGATGCTCAACTTGGGCTATCGCTTCGACTACCAGCTGCTGACCCCGGGCATGCGTCGCAGCGTGCGCAGCGCGCGCCTGCCGCGCCAGCCGCGCTTCTCCCAGCATGCGCCGCTGATCGTCGACTACGACTGGATTCTCAGCGTCTGAGCGCAAGGCATGAAAAAGCCGGCATTTCGCCGGCTTTTTATTGCGTGCTCGCCTACTTCACCAGGCGCCAGCTGAAGGGATAGCGGTAGGACTGCCCCTCGTTGGCCTTGATCCCGGCGATGATGGTCAGCACCAGGGCCGCCAGCCCCAGCAGCATGAGCAGCGGGAAGCCGATCACCACCACCATCAGGATGAAGCACACCACGGCGGCCAGGGCGACGCTGATCTGGAAGTTCAGCGCCTCCTTGCCCTGCTCATCGACGAACGGGTCCAGGTCCTTCTTCACCTGCCAGAGGATCAGCGGGCCGAGCAGATTGCCGAAGGGGAACACCAGCCCGAGAAATGCGGCGAAGTGACAGAACATCGCCCACTGACGGGCCTCCTGACTGGGGGTCGGAAGCGGATTCTGCAGTTCATCGTTCATCTGGGTGCTCCTTGCTCGGGAAGATCAGTCGGCCAGCGCGGCTTTCTGCAGCTCGAAGATTTCGTTCATGCCCTTCTGCGCCAGGGCCAGCATGGCATTGAACTCGTCCGGCTGGAAAGGCGCGCCTTCGGCGGTGCCCTGCACTTCGATGAAGCCGCCCGCGTCGGTCATCACCACGTTGAGGTCGGTCTCGGCGGCCGAGTCTTCCAGGTAGTCCAGGTCCAGCACCGGCTCGCCCTGGTAGATGCCGACCGACACCGCGGCGATCATCTGCTTGAGCGGCTCGCCCTTCAGCGAGCCACGCTTCTTCAGCACCTTCAGCGCATCGATCAGCGCCACCATGGAACCAGTGATCGAGGCGGTACGGGTACCACCGTCGGCCTGGATCACGTCGCAATCGACGTACAGGGTGTTCTCACCCAGCTTGCTCATGTCCAGCGCGGCGCGCAGCGAGCGGCCGATCAGGCGCTGGATCTCCAGGGTACGGCCGCCCTGCTTGCCACGGCTGGCCTCGCGCTGGTTACGGTCGCCGGTGGCGCGCGGCAGCATGCCGTACTCGGCGGTCAGCCAGCCCTGGCCCTGACCTTTCAGGAAACGCGGCACGCCCGACTCGACGCTGACGGTGCAGATCACCTTGGTATCGCCGAACTCGACCAGCACCGAGCCTTCGGCGTGCTTGGTGTAGTTGCGGGTGATGCGAATCGAGCGCAACTGATCGGCGGCGCGGCCACTGGGACGTTTCATCGAGCGATACCTACTTCATTAAGTGAAAACAGCACGCATTATAGGGGGCCGCAGAGCAGGACGACATGCCGAATTGGCAGCGGCAGACGGCAGGCGCGCCCCGGCGGATCAGCCGGGCATGAAATGGGCACGCCCCCTGGGCTACAATCCTGCGTTTTTCGAGCCGAATCCCGCGAGGTACTCCCATGGTTCACAGCATGACGGCCTTTGCCCGCAACGAGCAGGCGACTGCCCACGGCACCCTGAGCTGGGAACTGCGCTCGGTCAATCATCGCTACCTGGAGCCGCACCTGCGCCTGCCGGAAGCCTTCCGCGACCTCGAAAGCGCCGTGCGCGAGGCGCTGCGCCAGGGGCTGTCGCGCGGCAAGGTGGAATGCACCCTGCGCTTCGCCGAAGAGGCGACCGACAAGCAGCTGCAGGTCGACAGCGAGCGCGCACGCCAGCTGATCGCCGCCGCGGAGCAGGTCGCAGCGCTGATCCAGCAGCCCGCCCCGCTCAACCCGCTGGAAGTGCTGGCCTGGCCCGGCGTGCTGGTCGCCGACTCGGCCGACCCGCAGGCCCTCAACGCCGCCGCCCTCAGCCTGTTCGCCGAAGCCCTCGGCGAACTCAAGGCCGGCCGTGCCCGCGAGGGCGCCGAACTGGCCAAGCTGCTGGCTGATCGCCTCGACGCCATTCTCGACGAGGTCGCCGCCCTGCGCGAACTGGTCCCGCAGATGCTCGCCGGCCAGCGCACCAAGATCGAGACGCGCTTCGCCGAGATGCAGGCCGAGCTCGACCCGCAGCGTCTGGAGCAGGAGCTGGTGCTGCTGGCGCAGAAGAGCGACGTCGCCGAAGAACTCGACCGCCTCAGCACCCACGTCAGCGAAGTGCGCCGCGTACTCAAGGCCGGCGGCGCTGCCGGGCGCCGCCTGGACTTCCTCATGCAGGAACTCAACCGCGAAGCCAACACTCTCGGCTCCAAGGCCTTCGACCCGCGTAGCACGCAGGCTGCAGTGAACCTGAAGGTGCTCATCGAGCAGATGCGCGAGCAGGTGCAGAATATCGAGTAACGTCAGCCACACGGCTGCTATCTTTCGTTCAACGCTTTTCCCAGGATCGCTTTCATGGCCACCACCGGCACCCTCTACATCGTTTCCGCACCCTCCGGCGCCGGCAAGACCAGCCTGGTCAAGGCCCTGATCGACAGCGAGGTGCAGATTCGCGTCTCGGTTTCGCACACCACCCGCGCCATGCGCCCAGGCGAGCAGGACGGGGTGAACTATCACTTCGTCGAGCATGCCCAGTTCACTGCCATGATCGAGCGCAGCGAGTTTCTCGAACACGCCCAGGTCTTCGACAACTTCTACGGCACCTCGCAGAAGTGGGTCGAGCAGACCCTGGCCGAGGGCTTCGACCTGATTCTGGAAATCGACTGGCAGGGCGCCCAGCAGGTGCGCAAGCTGATGCCGCAGGCCAAGTCCATCTTCATCCTGCCGCCGACCCAGGAAGCCTTGCGCCATCGCCTGACCAACCGCGGCCAGGACAGCGGCGAGACCATCGAGCGGCGCATGCGCGAGGCCGTCAGCGAGATGAGCCACTACGTCGAGTACGACTATCTGGTGATCAACGACGATTTCAACCATGCCCTGAGCGACCTCAAGGCGATCTTCCGTTGCAACCAGCTGGCGCAATCGCAGCAGCAACAACGCCATGCCGGCCTGCTCAGCGAACTGCTGGCATAACGGCAGCCACCGGCGTCAAGCCACAAGCCGCAAGTAAAAGCAAGACCGGATTGACGCCTTCTTCTAGCTTGAAGCTTGAAGCTGCTTTACAATATTCAGTCCGCTCGCCCGCTCGGGCCAAGCTTATCCGCACACGTTACGAGGAACACCATGGCTCGCGTTACCGTCGAAGATTGCCTGGACAACGTTGATAACCGCTTCGAACTGGTCATGCTCGCGACCAAGCGTTCGCGCCAACTGGCCACCGGCGGCAAGGAGCCGAAGGTCGCTTGGGAAAACGACAAGCCGACCGTCGTCGCCCTGCGCGAAATCGCTGCCGGCCTGGTCGATGCCGAGATCGTCGCCCAGGAAGACATCGTTGAAGAAGAGCCGCTGTTCGCTGCCTTCGAGGAAGAGGCCAACGAGCCTCTGTAAGTCGATGATGCCGGGTCGAAGTCGCTCGCAGCACGAGGCCAGTCATCCGGGGAGCGTCCCATGGCTGGCATAGACGCTCTCGCCGATCGGCTTTCGACCTACCTCGGCCATGACCAGGTCAACCTGGTCCGCCGAGCCTATTTCTACGCCGAACAGGCGCACGATGGCCAACGCCGCCGCAGTGGCGAAGCCTACGTGACCCATCCGCTGGCCGTGGCCAGCATCCTCGCCGACATGCACATGGACCATCAGAGCCTGATGGCCGCCATGCTACACGACGTCATCGAAGACACCGGCATCGCCAAGGAAGCGCTCAACGCGCAGTTCGGCGAAACCGTGGCCGAACTGGTCGACGGGGTCAGCAAGCTGACCCAGATGAACTTCGAGACCAAGGCCGAGGCCCAGGCCGAGAACTTCCAGAAGATGGCCATGGCCATGGCCCGCGACATTCGCGTGATCCTGGTCAAGCTCGCCGACCGCCTGCACAACATGCGCACCCTCGATGCCATGCCGCACGAGAAGAGCCGGCGCATCGCCAAGGAAACCCTGGAAATCTACGCGCCCATCGCCAACCGCCTGGGCATGCACGCCATGCGCGTGGAGTTCGAGGACCTCGGTTTCAAGGCCATGCACCCGATGCGCTCCGAGCGCATCCGCGCCGCCGTGCGCCGCGCCCGGGGCAACCGCAAGGAAATCGTCGCCAAGATCGAGGAGTCGATCCAGCTCTGCCTGCAGCACGAGGGCATGGAAGGCGAAGTCATCGGCCGCGAGAAGCACCTCTACAGCATCTACCAGAAGATGCGCGGCAAGCGTAAGGCGTTCAACGAGATCATGGACGTCTATGCCTTCCGCATCATCGTCGACAAGGTCGACACCTGCTACCGCGTGCTCGGCGCCGTGCACAACCTGTACAAGCCGCTGCCCGGCCGCTTCAAGGACTACATCGCGATTCCCAAGGCCAACGGCTACCAGTCGCTGCACACCACGCTGTTCGGTATGCACGGCGTGCCCATCGAGATCCAGATCCGCACCCGCGAGATGGAAGAGATGGCCAACAACGGCATCGCCGCACACTGGCTGTACAAGTCCAGCGAGGACGAAGCGCCCAAGGGCAACCACGCCCGTGCGCGGCAGTGGGTCAAGGGCGTGCTGGAATTGCAGCAACGCGCCGGCAACTCGCTGGAGTTCATCGAGAGCGTGAAGATCGACCTGTTCCCGGACGAGGTCTACGTGTTCACGCCCAAGGGCCGCATCATGGAGCTGCCGAAAGGCTCCACGGCGGTCGACTTCGCCTACGCGGTGCACACCGACGTCGGCAATACCTGCATCGCCTGCCGCATCAACCGCCGCCTGGCGCCGCTGTCGCAAGCCCTGGAAAGCGGCTCGACGGTGGAAATCGTCACCGCCCCGGGCGCCCGGCCGAACCCGGCCTGGCTCAATTTCGTGGTCACCGGCAAGGCGCGCACGCACATCCGCCATGCGCTCAAGCAGCAGCGCCGCTCCGAGTCCATCAGCCTCGGCGAACGCCTGCTGAACAAGGTGCTGGCCAGCTTCGACACGCACCTGGAGAAGATCAGCGCCGAGCGCATCCAGACCGTGCTGGGCGAATACCGCCAGGAGGTCATCGAGGACCTGCTCGAAGACATCGGCCTGGGCAACCGCATGGCCTACGTGGTCGCCCGCCGCCTGCTCGCCGAGAGCAGCGACGACGCCCTGCCCAGCAGCGAAGGGCCGCTGGCGATTCGCGGCACCGAAGGCCTGGTGATGAGCTACGCCAAGTGCTGCACGCCGATTCCGGGCGACCCCATCGTCGGCTACCTGTCCGCCGGCAAGGGCATGGTGGTGCACATGGAAAGCTGCCGGAACATCGCCGACATCCGCCACAACCCGGAAAAATGCATCCAGCTCAACTGGGCCAAGGATGTCACCGGCGAATTCAATGTCGAACTGCGCGTCGAACTGGAGCACCAGCGTGGCCTGATCGCCCTGCTGGCCAGCAGCGTCAATGCCGCCGATGGCAACATCGAGAAGATCGGCATGGACGAGCGCGACGGGCGCATCAGCGTCGTGCAACTGGTGATCAGCGTGCATGACCGCGTGCACCTGGCCCGGGTGATCAAGAAGTTGCGTGCGCTCAAGGGCGTGATGCGTATCACTCGGGTGCGCGCCTGACACAATCCACCCATTTCCAGCCTGTAGGCTGGGTGCTCGACCCAGCCAGTTCTCACAAGGAGCGATTCATGAGCAAGACCGTCATCAGCAGCGACAAGGCCCCCGCCGCCATCGGCACCTACTCCCAGGCCATCAAGGCCGGCAACACCGTCTACATGTCCGGGCAGATCCCGCTGGACCCGGTGAGCATGGAACTGGTCGAAGGCTTCGAGGCCCAGACCGTGCAGGTGTTCGAGAACCTCAAGGCCGTGGCTGAAGCCGCCGGTGGTTCGTTCAAGGACATCGTCAAGCTGAACATCTTCCTCACCGACCTCTCGCACTTCGCCAAGGTCAACGAGATCATGGGTCGCTACTTCGAGCAGCCCTACCCGGCACGCGCCGCCATCGGCGTTGCCGCCCTGCCGCGTGGCTCGCAGGTGGAAATGGACGCTATTCTGGTTCTGGAATAAGTCCCGAGGCGGGGCGCACGGCCCCGCCCTTCTCCCCCCTGCATGGAGATCACCATGCGTCTGACAGCTCTGTTGTTAGCCAGCGCCCTGCTGGCCGGCTGCGCCAGCACACCGAACAACGACCCCAGCGGCACCTGGATCAACCAGGCAGCCATCGATGCCGCCAGCGCCAGCGGGCGCCTGCGCGAAGCCCTGCTCGCCTATGGCCCGAACCTGGAATGGCAGATCGACCCGGCGCAGCGACAAGCCAGCTACAGCAACGGTTTCGAGCTGGCAGAAGGCAGGCTGCAGGCCGCCGGCGAAGGCCACTGGCAGGTCACCTTCTACGGCGACTACCAGGAGCGGCTCAGCGTCGAGGATGGCCAACTGGTGCAGGTGGCCAGCGAGTACTGGCCTGAACAGCAGTTCACCCGCGTCGACAGCAAGGAAGGCCCGGCACCACTGGGCAGCCGCTTCGAGCAGGCCCTGTACCGTGACTACTTGGGTGGCGACTGGCTGATCGAGGAAGGCATCGGCCAGGGTGGCCTGGTGCGCTTCCAGGTCGACGGCCAGGTCGAAGGACTGCCAGGCGCCGAGCGTTTCGCCCTGTGCCTGGCCGGTGATTGCGCGGCCATGAGCGGTGAGAACGACAGCCTCTGGCTCCAGTCGGGCGACCAGGGCAGCCCCTGGCTGTTCGTCCATGAAGGCAACCAGTTGCGTATCTTCGAAGCACAGAACCGTGCCCAGTTCGACGAAATGCCCGAGTACCAGCCAGGCCCGCAGCGCTGGCTGCTCAAGCGCCGGCAACCATGAACCGGGCGGCGGGTTAGTCGAGCAGCCCGCCCAGCACCAGCGACACCCCCAGCAGCGACAGCAGCGCCCCGCACCCGCGGTCCAGCCAGCGCACCCGCTGTTGCAGCCAGCTGCGCCAGCGCGGATAGGCCAACAGGCGTACCAGGGCCAGGTCCCAGCCCCAGACCACCAGGGTCATCCACAACATGGCCAGGAGCAGGCCCCAGCTCGGCATGGCGGCTTCGCGCAGGACACCGAACAGCCCCGCGTAGAACAGCGGCAGCTTGGGATTCAGGCTGCTGGCCAGCAGCCCCTGGCGCAGCCCCCGCGTCCAACTGCCCAGCGCCACCTGCGCAGCGTCCGGCAGGTGCAGGTCGCGTCGTGACAGCAGTGCCTGCACGCCGATCCAGGCGAAGTAGGCCCCACCGACCAGCTGCAGCACCCTCCAGAACGGCCCACCCTGCCCGGGCAGTGCCTGCAGGGCCAGCAGCACCAGCAACATGCTCAGCAGGTTGGCCAGGGCGATGCCGGCGGCGCACCCGTCCGCCTGGCGGCGCCCCTGGCTCAGCGCGGTGCGAATCAGCAGGAAGAAGTCCGGCCCCGGCGACAGCAAGGCGGCAAAGTGGGTACTGGCGACCAGGGCGAACAGCGCGAGCATGAGAGACGACCTCCTTGGCAATGGAGGTCAGTTTCCGGGGAGCCCGGCGCTGCGGTCTTGAAGAAAACTCAGGTCGCGGCAAGACGCCGGAACTGGCCCGGCGTGACGCCGGTAAAGCGCTTGAAGGTCGCGGAGAAATGCGCCTGATCGCAGAAGCCGAGGCCCAGCGCCACCTCCACGGGCGTCTGCTCGCTCAACAGCAGGCGCTTGGCTTCACGCACCCGGCGCTGCAGCAGGTAGGTGTGCGGCGGTACGCCGTAGGCACGACGAAAGGCCTCGATCAGGTGCCGGGGATGGCGCTGCACCAGACGGGCCAGTTCATCCAGGCTGACCGCCTGTGCGTGATGCGCCTCCAGATAGTCTCGCACCCAGGCCGTCATGCCACCGTCGCGTGGCGCGGCACGCACCGCGCGCAGGCCGCCATGGCGGACGAACACCTGCTCGAGCAGCGCCAGCAACTCGCTTTCCAGGGTCAGCGCGTCGCTGTGCTCGAAGGCACTCGCCAGCCGCGCGAGCCCGGCCGCCACCTGGCCATCATCGGCCGGGTTGAGCTCGCGAAACCCCTCGGGCAGGCGCTTGCGCCCGAGCAGCGCGGGCAGGCGCGCCTCTTCGACATAGAGCATGCGATAGACCACCCGCGCCGACTCGGCATGCCCGGTGTGCGGCTCCTCGGGGTTCATCAGCGACAGGGTGCCGGCCGGCAGGGCATAGCGCTGCCCCCGGCACTGATACCCGCCGACGCCCTGCACGATGGCGCCGACGGCGAAGGCGTCGTGGCTGTGGCGACCGAACGCCTGCCCGGAAAAGTCGGCGTGGAACAGCTCCACACCCGGCAACCAGGGCCTGGCCAGCAAGCGGTTACCGGCCAACCTCAGGCGTCCTGCAACATCGCCGCGTAGCCCTCGCGGTAACTGGGGTATTGCGGCGCCCAGCCCAGGGCCCGGGCGCGGGCGTTGCTGCAACGCTTGCTGCCGGCACGCCGGACACGCTGCTCGTCGCTCCAGTGGCTGACACCCAGGCGCTCACGCAGCCAGGCCACCACCTCGTGCAGCGCGGCGGGCTCATCGTCGACACCCAGATAGAGATCGGCCAGCGGCGTGCCGGCGGCGTCCGCCTGCAACAAGGTCGCGAGCAGCCCGGCGGCATCGTCGACATGGATACGGTTGCCATACAGCGGCGGCGTCTCGCTGACGCGATAGCCATCACGCACCTGGCTCAGCAGCCACTGCCGCCCCGGCCCGTAGAGACCGGTCAGGCGCACGGCGGTCGCCGGCAGGCCGCTGTCGAGGGCGACGCGCTCAGCTTCGCGCATGATCAGCGCCGAATAGCTCTGCGCCTCGGCCGGGGAGTCCTCGTCGATCCACTCGCCGTCCTGCTGGCCATAGACGCCACTGCTGGAGGCGAACAGGATGCGCCGTGGGCGCTGCCCATGCAGCGCCAGCCAGCCCAGGGTGCGACGCAGCCCGTCGACGTAGGCAGCGCGATAGCCGGCCTCGTCATGCTGGGTGGCAGCGGCGCAGTAGACCAGGTAGTCCAGGGGCTGCCGTGGCCAGTCCGCCGGGCACGGGTCCGCGTGCAGATCACCGGCCACCGGCTCGATGCCGGCCGGCAGGGCCGCGACGTTGCGGCGCAGCCCCAGTACGCGCCAGCCAGCGTCGGCCATGCGCTGCCCAAGGCGGCTACCGACATCGCCACAACCGACGATCAGCAGACTGTTAGGTGCGGACATGCTCTTCTCCATGACGTTTAGGCGAACACGCAGTGTAACAGGCCGCTCAGACACCTCGGCGAGGACGTCAGCGCCCGGCCGCAACAGCTGGAAGGCAGGCTCGCGCCGGCAGCCGGCCTGTTGATCGGACTCGCGCACGCGCCTGCCACGGCAACACATATTGTTCTCAAACAGTCGGTCAGCCCGGTTGGTTCATCGCAATGCAAAGGCTATGCTTAGCGGCAACTTAATGGATAAACACTATGACCCTCACCGAACTGCGTTACATCGTCACCCTCGCTCAGGAACAGCACTTCGGGCGTGCCGCCGAGCGCTGCCATGTCAGCCAGCCGACCCTGTCGGTGGGCGTGAAGAAGCTGGAGGACGAGCTCGGCGTGCTGATCTTCGAGCGCAGCAAGAGCGCCGTGCGCCTGACGCCGGTCGGTGAGGGCATCGTGACCCAGGCGCAGAAGGTACTGGAGCAGGCGCAAGGCATCCGCGAGCTGGCCCAGGCCGGCAAGAACCAGCTGGCGGCGCCGTTGAAGATCGGCGCCATCTACACCGTCGGCCCCTACCTGTTCCCGCACCTGATCCCGCAGCTGCACCGGGTCGCCCCGGACATGCCGCTGTACATCGAGGAAAACTTCACCCATATCCTGCGCGACAAGCTGCGCACCGGGGAGCTGGACGCGATCATCATCGCCCTGCCCTTCCAGGAGGCCGATGTACTGACCAAGCCGCTGTACGACGAGCCGTTCTACGCGCTGCTCCCGGCCGGCCACCCCTGGGCTGAGATGGAAACCATCGACACCAAGCTGCTCAATGACAAGAGCCTGCTGCTGCTCGGCGAGGGCCACTGCTTTCGCGACCAGGTACTGGAAGCCTGCCCGACGCTGCGCAAGGGTGGCGACGATCACGGCAAGCACACCACGGTGGAATCCAGCTCGCTGGAGACCATCCGCCACATGGTCGCCTCCGGCCTGGGTGTGTCGATCCTGCCGTTCTCGGCGGTCGACAGCCACCACTACGCCCCCGGCGTGATCGAGGTGCGCCCGCTCAGCGCGCCGGTGCCCTTCCGCACCGTGGCCATCGCCTGGCGCGCCAGCTTCCCGCGGCCCAACGCCATCGAAGTCCTGGCCGACTCCATTCGCCTGTGCTCGGTCGCTCGCAGCCCGCAGACCAAGAGCGCCTGAGGTCCAGAGTGACGGAGCTGTCAGCGGTTTCCGTGACCGCGCTGAAAGGCGTGGGTGCCGCGCTGGCGGAAAAACTCGCCAAGGTCGGCCTGGAAAACCTGCAGGACGTGCTGTTCCACCTGCCTCTGCGCTACCAGGACCGCACACGCATCACCCCCATCGGCGCGCTGCGCCCCGGCCAGGACGCGGTGGTCGAGGGCATCGTCGCCGGTGCCGACGTGGTCATGGGGCGGCGCCGCAGCCTGCTGGTGCGCCTGCAGGACGGCAGCGGCACCCTGAGCCTGCGCTTCTTCCATTTCAGCCAGGCGCAGAAGGAAGGCCTCAAGCGTGGTACCGCGCTGCGCTGCTACGGTGAGGTGCGTCCAGGGGCCACCGGCCTGGAGATCTACCACCCGGAGTACCGCGTGCAGAGCGGCGACGAACCGGCGCCGGTGGAACAGAGCCTGACCCCTATCTACCCGACCACCGAGGGCCTGACCCAGCAGCGCCTGCGCCAGCTCAGCCAGCAGGCGCTGGCACGCCTCGGGCCACGCAGCCTGCCGGACTGGCTGCCCGATGAGCTGGCCCGCGACTACCGCCTGGCGCCACTGGACGAAGCCATCCGCTATTTGCACCGCCCGCCGCCCGACGCCGATGTCGAAGAGCTCGCCGAAGGCCGCCACTGGGCCCAGCACCGCCTGGCCTTCGAGGAACTGCTGACCCACCAGCTGTCGCTGCAACGCCTGCGTGAACAGGTGCGCGCCCAGCAGGCGCCAGCCCTGCCGCCGGCACAGAAACTGCCGGCGCAGTACCTGCAGAACCTGGGCTTCGCCCCGACCGGCGCACAGCAACGGGTCGGCGCCGAGATCGCCTACGACCTGGCACAAGGCGAACCCATGCTGCGCCTGGTGCAGGGCGACGTTGGTGCCGGCAAGACGGTGGTCGCCGCCCTGGCTGCGCTGCAGGCGCTGGAGGCCGGCTACCAGGTGGCACTGATGGCCCCCACGGAGATTCTCGCCGAGCAGCACTTCCTCAACTTCAGCAAGTGGCTGGCGCCACTCGGGCTGGAGGTCGCCTGGCTGGCCGGCAAGCTCAAGGGCAAGGCGCGCGCCAGCGCGCTGGAGCAGATCGCCGCCGGCTGCCCCATGGTGGTGGGCACCCATGCGCTGTTCCAGGACGAGGTGAAGTTCAAGCGCCTGGCCCTGGTGATCATCGATGAACAGCACCGTTTCGGCGTCCAGCAGCGCCTGGCCCTGCGCCAGAAGGGCATCGACGGGCGCCTGAGCCCGCACCAGCTGATCATGACGGCCACCCCCATCCCACGGACCCTGGCGATGAGCGCCTACGCCGACCTGGACACCTCGATCCTCGACGAGCTGCCGCCCGGACGCACGCCGGTGAACACCCTGGTGATCGCCGACAGCCGCCGCATCGAGGTGATCGAGCGGGTGCGCAATGCCTGCCAGCAGGGGCGCCAGGCCTACTGGGTGTGCACCCTGATCGAGGAATCCGAAGAACTCACCTGCCAGGCAGCCGAGACCAGTTTCGAAGAGCTTTCCGCCGCCCTCGGCGAACTGCGCGTGGGCCTGATTCACGGGCGCATGAAGCCGGCCGAGAAAGCCGCCGTGATGGACGAGTTCAAGCAGGGCAAGCTGCAGCTGCTGGTCGCCACCACGGTGATCGAGGTAGGCGTCGACGTGCCCAACGCCAGCCTGATGATCATCGAAAATCCGGAACGCCTCGGCCTGGCGCAACTGCACCAGCTGCGCGGCCGGGTCGGCCGGGGCAGTGCAGCCAGCCATTGCGTGCTGCTCTATCATGCACCCTTGTCACAGCTGGGTCGTGAACGCCTGGCCATCATGCGCGAAACCACCGACGGTTTCGTCATCGCCGAGAAGGACCTGGAGCTGCGCGGCCCCGGCGAAATGCTCGGTACGCGGCAGACCGGCCTGCTGCAGTTCAAGGTCGCCGATCTGATGCGCGACGCCGACCTGTTGCCCGCCGTTCGCGACGCCGCACACGCTCTTTTGGAACATTGGCCGCAACATGTGGCTCCATTGTTGGAACGCTGGTTGCGTCACGGCCAGCAATACGGTCAAGTGTGAGCCCGTTCACAGGACAACCGTCGCCACGAACCTTTGCGCAAGTCCCCGCTGGTTATACTCCGGGGTAGACGCGTCACTGCCGGATACCGATATGACTGAAGCCGCCCTCGCCCCCAACGCCACGCCGCAGCCGCCCAGCGTCATCCTGCAGCTGCTGGAAAAACTCGCCGTGCCCTACCAGGTACGCGCCGAGAGGCCCGGCCTGCCCGCCGCCGCACGCCTGCAGGCGGTGCTGCTGGACGACGCCGTGGGCGCCCTGCTGGTGCTCTATCCGCGCAGCCAGCTGCTCGACCTCGGTCGCCTGGCCGAACTCACCGGGCGCCAGCTGACCGCGGTCAAGCCGGAACGCCTGGAGCGCATGCTCGGCAAGCACAACCTCGCGGCGCTGCCGGGCCTGCCGCCGCTGACCAGCTCGCCCTGCCTGTACGAGGAGCGCCTGCTGCAGGCGCCCAGCCTGCTGATCGAGTCCGGCCAGCCCGGCGTGCTGCTGGAGATCCCCACCGAGGCCTACAAGAGCCTGCTGAGCAAGGCCAGCGCGGCACGCTTTGGCGAGCCGGTGAGCGCGATCAAACCCAACCTCGACCGTCCGCACGACGACCGCGCGGAAATCACCCAGGCCGTGCAGGCCTTCACCGCACGGCGCATCCAGCAGCGCCTGGAAGAGACCATCGAGATTCCGCCACTGCCGGAAACCGCGCAGAAGATCATCAAGCTGCGTGTCGACCCCAACGCCACGGTGGACGACATCACCGGCGTGGTCGAGACCGACCCGGCACTGGCCGCCCAGGTGGTCAGCTGGGCGGCCTCGCCCTACTACGCCGCGCCCGGCAAGATCCGCTCGGTGGAGGACGCCATCGTCCGCGTGCTGGGCTTCGATCTGGTGATCAACCTGGCGCTGGGCCTGGCCCTGGGCAAGACCCTCAGCCTGCCCAAGGACCAGCCGCAACACGCCACGCCCTACTGGCAACAGGCGATCTACACCGCAGCGGTGATCGAGGGCCTGACCCGCGCCATGCCGCGCGCGCAACGCCCCGAGGCGGGCCTGACCTACCTGGCCGGGCTGCTGCACAACTTCGGCTACCTGGTGCTGGCGCACGTCTTCCCGCCGCACTTCTCGCTGATCTGCCGCCACCTGGAGGTCAACCCGCACCTGCCGCACAGCTATATCGAGCAGCACCTGCTGGGGATCACCCGCGAACAGATCGGCGCCTGGCTGATGCGCCACTGGGACATGCCGGAAGAGCTGGCGAACGCCCTGCGCTTCCAGCACGACCCCGACTATGCCGGCGACGGCGCCGCCTTCGCCAACCTGGTGTGCCTGGCGGTCAGCCTGCTGCGCAACCGCGGCATCGGTGCCGGGCCACAGAGCGAAATTCCCGATGAACTGTTCGAGGCACTCGGCCTGACCCGCGACAAGGCCGAAGACGCGGTGAGCAAGGTACTCAGCGCCGAAGTCGCCCTGCGCGAGCTGGCAGCGCAGTTCAACCCCAGCCACTGAGGGCGCGGGGTCACTGCGCGGGCGCAGCCCCCTTGCGCAGCTGTTCGCGGCGCTCGGCGAACAGCTGCGGCACCACCTCCAGACTGACGGCCAGCAACTGGCTGACGCTGGCCTGCTCGTACAGGCTGGCGTATTCGGCCAGCTGGTCACTGGGCATCTGCCGGTAGGCATAGAGCATGAAGGATTCCACGGCCTGCTGGCTGGACTGGCGAATCGCATCCGCCTGGGTCTGCGTCTGGCGCTGCAGCTCGGCCTCGTCGAGATTCTCGCCACGCGCCCTGAGCGCCAGCAACGCCTGGGTCTTGCCGACTTCGTAGCGCAGCAGGCTGGCCAGCTCGGTGGTGCGCGCCGCCGCATCCAGACGCCTGATCAGCTCCACCCGCGCGCCACGCGGCGGCCGCTGCTGCAGGCGCTGGCGATATTCGCCGAGCACTTCCGGCTGTTCGCCGACCGCCCGCTCGGCGGCGGTGAAACGCTGCGCGAGGGGGCCGTCGAGACGCGCACGGGCCTGTTCGGCCTGGTCTTCGTCGAGTCGCTGCCCGACCCGCTCGGCCAGGTCCAGGCAGAACGCCTCACCCGCGAACAGCTGGGCAAGGCGCTTCTGTTCGCTCTCACCCTGGCCGCGCTGCAGCAATGGCAGGCTCTGCTCGCACAGCAGGTGGATGCCGGCCAACTCGAACAGCGGCAGCAGGGTCTTGCTTGAGCTTGGCTCGGCCCGCACGGCGGTCGCGGCCAGCAACAGCAGGGGCAACAGGAAAAGGCGCATGGTCGGGCGTTCCACGATGACTTGCCTGGCAAGCCTAACCAAAGCGCGGCGTGGCGGCCAGCCGCGAGCCGCCCGGTTGCCGATCAGGCCGCCTTTTTCGGCGCCTCGGCCTTTTTCTTCGGCGTCAGGTACTTGGTCAGGCCCTGGAACCACATCACCAGCGCCGGGTTGCCCTGGATCTGGATGTCCTTGTTCTGGATACCCTGCATGAAGGCCAGCTGCTTGTTCTTCGCGGTCATGGTTTCGAAACCGTAGACGGCGTCCTTGAAGCCGATGGCGAACGCCGGCTCGGCAGTGCTGCCACGCTTGCTGCTGACGCGCTGGCCGGAGACGATGAAGTGACGGGCGACCTTGCCGTCCAGCGTGTGCAGCTGGAAGACCATGTCGCGGCCTTCGAGTTGCTGGCGGAACGCCGGGTTGTCACGACTGGCCTTGGCCATCAGGCGGCCCAGCATCCACAGAAGAAAACGGAATTTCATGCACAGGCCCTCGTGATCGAAGATGATGGGCGCGCATTGTAGTGGTTTTCTCGCAAGACTACAGCCTGTCGAAAGCATGGCTGCAATGGCGAGGACGCAGCCGGGCTGCGGAGGGGGAGCCCGGAGCCGAGCGGCTCCGGGCGATGGGCTCAGTTGACCGCGTCTTTCAGGGACTTGCCCGGTTTGAAGGCGACGGTATTGCTGGCCTTGATCTTCACCGGCTGGCCGGTTTGCGGGTTCTTGCCCGTACGTGCGCCACGATGACGCTGGACGAAAGTACCGAAGCCAACCAGGGTCACACTGTCCTTGCGGTTCAGTGCGCCGGTGATTTCTTCCAGTACGGCGTTGAGTACACGATTGGCCTGATCCTTGGTCAGATCAGCCTTTTCGGCGATGGCGGCGGCGAGTTCCGGTTTACGCATAGATGCCTCTTTGACGGTTTTTTGTTGTTGTGTCCGTGCTGTCCTTCCAGAACAGCGCCCAAGGCGCCGCAACAGCTCTGCGCTGCGGCAGACCCTTGGGAGAATGGCATGCCGCATCGCACTGCGCCAGTCTCATAGGACAGTTTAGTCAGGCAATTTCGTGGCGTATCCGACAGAACGGCAGGCAATCATGCCAGCAGCGCGGGCAGTTCCTTGTTCAGGGCCAGTTTCTCCTGCACCGCCGCACCGGTCAGCGCGTAGCCCAGCAGCGCCCCGGAAGCATCGCGGCAGAGCGCCTTGATGTCGCTCCCCGAACCCTCGACCGTCCACTCGCCCTGGCTGTCGCGCGGCGGCGGCGAGACGACCAGCGGGCACACCGGCGTCTTCACCGTCACCGGCATCGGCCCATAGCTGACGGCGGTCGGCTCGCCGGCCAGGGTCTTGGCCAGGGCACGGGCACAGGCCATCAGCGGCATGACGTAGAGCAGGTTGAGGCCATCGACCTCGGCGCAGTCACCCAGCGCGTGGATGTTGGCGTGCGAGGTCCGCAGCTGACGGTCGACCATCACCCCGCGATTGACGTCGAGACCGGCAGCAGCGGCCAACGCGATACGCGGACGCAGGCCGACGGCGGAGACCACCGCATCGCACTCGATCTGCGTGCCATCGGCCAGCACGGCCTGCAACGCATCGTCCTGGTGGTGCAGGCTGGCCAGCACCGGGCCCAGGTGGAAGCGCACCCCCAACCTCTCCAGGCCGGCTTGTACCGCAGCGGCCGCCGCCGGGTGCAACAGGCCGGGCATCACCTGCTCGCAGGGTGCGAGCAGTTCCACCTGGTAGCCGCCCGCGCTGAGGTCATTGGCGAATTCGCAGCCGATCAGGCCGGCCCCGAGAATCAGCACCCGGCGCTTGCCGGCTACGGCATCACGGAAACGGGCGTAGTCCTCGAGGTCATTGATCGGGAAGATCGCGTCCTGGGCATCGCCCTCCACCGGTACGCGAATCGGCTCGGCGCCCCAGGCCAGCACCAGGTCACGGTAGGGCACCGCCTCCTCGCCGATCCACAGGCGCTTGTGGCCCGGGTCGATACCGGTGATGCGGGTGTGGGTGCGGATTTCCGCCTTGAGCTGCTCGGCCATGGCGCCGACCTCGGCCATGGCCAGGCCATCGGCGTCCTTGTTCTTGCCGAAGCCGGTGGACAGCATCGGCTTGGAGTAGGAACGCCCGTCGTCAGCGGTGATCAGCAACAGGGGCGTCTCGCTGTCGAGCTTGCGCCACTCCTTGGCCAGGTTGTAGCCGGCCAGGCCGGTACCGACGATCACTAGGGGTGCGCTCATGCATGAATCCTCGCTGCGAAAACGACACGACGGCCAGGCGGCCGTCGTCGTGAATCAATGAGAAGCCGCTGGAAACGGCGGCCAGACTCGGAGGGTGCTGACAAAGGTCAGGCAAGACGCAGCAATTTGTCAGCGCCCCCTCAGACGATCTCGATCATCTCGAAGTCGACCTTGCCCACGCCACAGTCCGGGCAGACCCAGTCGGCCGGCACGTCTTCCCAGGGCGTACCGGGTGCAATGCCCTCCTCGGGCAGCCCCAGAGCCTCGTCGTAGATGAAACCGCAGACGATGCATTGCCACTTGCGCATGGTACAGGCCTCCTCGAGAGATGGCGGACACACCCTACTGGATCGTACCGCGACTGGCTAGCCAGTCGGAGGTTGGGCACGCCAGAGCATAGGCCATCGACGCGGCGCGCGCGCCCCGTCTCAGCCGGCCAGCATGCGCCCGGTTTCCTCCAGGTTGATGTGCCACTGCAGCGCTTCGCGGAGGATGTGCGGGGTGTGCCCGCCACGGGCACAGGCGCGCTCGAAGTAGTCGCCGAGCGGCCCCCGGAAGTCCGGATGCACGCAGTTGTCGATCACCGCCCGGGCGCGTTCGCGCGGCGCCAGGCCACGCAGGTCGGCCAGGCCCTGCTCGGTGACCAGGATGTCGACATCGTGCTCGCTGTGATCGACGTGGCTGACCATCGGCACCACGCTGGACACCGCCCCACCCTTGGCGATCGACTTGGTGACGAAGATCGCCAGGTGGGCGTTGCGGGCGAAATCGCCGCTGCCACCGATGCCGTTCATCATTCTGGTGCCGCCGACGTGGGTGGAGTTGACGTTGCCGTACAGGTCGAACTCCAGCGCCGTGTTGATGCCGATGATGCCCAGACGGCGCACCACCTCGGGGTGGTTGGAGATTTCCTGCGGGCGCAGCACCAGGCGCTCCTTGTAGCGCTCGAGATTGCCGAACACATCGGCATTGCGGCGCGCCGAGAGGGTGATTGAGCTGCCTGAGGCGAAGGCCAGCTTGCCGGCATCGAACAGGTCGAAGGTGGAGTCCTGCAGCACCTCCGAGTACATGCTCAGGTTCTCGAATGGCGAATGGATCAGCCCGCACATCACCGCATTGGCGATCGAGCCGATACCGGCCTGCAGCGGGCCGAGGCTGTTGCTCATGCGCCCGGCATCGACCTCGCGCTGGAAGAAGGCGATCAGGTGGTCGGCGATGGCCTGCGTCTCGACGTCCGGTGGCAGCACGGTGGACGGCGAGTCGGGCTGGTCGTTGACCACGATGGCGACGATCTTCTCCGCCGGGATCGGGATCGCCGTGCTGCCGATACGGTCGTCGACGCGGGTCAGCGGGATCGGCGTGCGCGTCGGCCGGTAGGTGGGGATGTAGATGTCGTGCAGGCCCTGCAGGTTCGGGTTGTGCGCCAGATTGATCTCGACGATCACCCGCTCGGCGAAGATGGCGAAGCTGGCCGAGTTGCCCACCGAGGTGGTCGGCACGATGTGCCCCTGCTCGGTGATGGCCACCGCTTCGATCACCGCGATGTCGGGCTTCTTCAGCTGGTGGTTGCGCAGCTGTTCGACGGTCTCGGAGAGGTGCTGATCGATGAACATCACGCGGCCGTCGTTGATCGCCTTGCGCAGCGTGGCATCGACCTGGAACGGCATGCGCCGGGCCAGCACGCCGGCTTCGGTCAGCTGCTTGTCGAGGTCGTTGCCGAGGCTGGCGCCGGTCATCAGGCTGATGCTCAGCGGGGCCTGGCGCGCACGCTCGGCCAGCGCCAGCGGCACCGCCTTGGCCTCGCCGGCACGGGTGAAACCGCTCATGCCGACGGTCATGCCGTCCTCGATCAGGGCGGCCGCCTCGGCCGCAGTCATCACCTTGTCCAGCAGCGAAGGCTGGCGCACACGATCTGCATACATCGGGAACCTCGAC
Organism: Pseudomonas sp. BMW13; assembly: GCF_013357275.1. Classification (NCBI taxonomy): domain Bacteria; kingdom Pseudomonadati; phylum Pseudomonadota; class Gammaproteobacteria; order Pseudomonadales; family Pseudomonadaceae; genus Pseudomonas; species Pseudomonas sp. BMW13. The sequence goes on from NZ_SUKD01000018.1 coordinate 155,505, forward strand.
AGGCGGGGATAGCACGGAGGGCGAGCAGTCTAGTGGCCGCACTGCCTCGCGCCTCTACCACGAAAGTAGGATTGAACCCTCTAGAACGGGCCTTTCGTCGGATTTCGAGGCAGCTGGACAGAAGCAAAGTGCCATCTCCGGCCTGACGCAATCGGAGCACTGGCCGACGCCCACACGTATGTCCACGCGGTCCGACTTCGGCAGTATCGCCAGGCCTCGGCAGCGGATAAGCCGTGCCCACCCATAACAACAAGAGGCTTGCACCGATGAACCTCGTCCTTTGTGCAGCGTCCCTGGCGCTGCTCGGCCTGACCCTCTGGGTGCTGTTGCGCTGGGGTCGCCTGCGCTGCACCGGCAGCGAGCCGGTCGGCCTGTTCACCTTCCTGGCGATCCTCTTCACCTCCGGGCTCGACATGGGGCTGATCATCTTCCCGATGACCGAATTTCCGATCTACGCCAGCGAGCAGCCCTACCAGTTCTCCAACCCGCTGGCGGTCGCCTTCGGCTTCTGGGGCTTCCTGATCTGGGCCATGTACTTCATCACCACCTTCTACTTCTGCGTGATCGAGCCCAGGGTGCGCCTGTTCGAACTGCGCCCGGTGAAGCTGGTAAACAACCTGGTGATCGTCTCCACCTGCGCCTTCACCGCGTACCTGTTCCTGGTCAACATCGCCTGGTACGCGCCGGAGATCAGCGAAACCTGGCAGTACCTGACGGTGGTCGCCATCCTGCTCGCCGCGATCTATTCCAGCACCGACATCCGCTACCTGAAGGTACTCAGCGTGGCCTCCACCTGGCTGTTCTTCGGCCTGATCCTGGCGATGACCATCGTCGGCGGGGTCGGCCCGGACAGCTTCGCCCGGGCGGCCGGCGACATCGGCAGCGGCTACTTCGCCAAGCTGCCGCACTTCGTCGTGCCGCTCAGCGACTATCACGCCTTCTACCTGTTCTGGTGGTTCGCCTGGAGCATCATGATCGGCCAGTTCGTCTCGCGCTTCGTCGGCGGGCTGAAGACCTACCAGCTGCTGCTGGCGCTGCTGATCATCCCGTCGATTCCCCTGGCGATCTGGTTTGCCGTGCTCTACCACTACTTCACCGATGGCATCGCCATCGCGCCACTGTGGAAGCTGGCGATGCTCGCGGTCGGGGTGATCTTCGTGATCAACTCGGTGGACTCCCTGGTGCGCCTGTACAGCGACAACCTGGGGCTCAGCGTGCAGCGGCTGGGGCGTGCGCGCTTCATCGCCTGCCACTTCGTCCTGCTCGGCGCGCTGGTGCTGACGTTCCGCTTCACGCCGTTCGAGATTCAATGGGTCGGGCTGACGGTCATCGGCCTGTATGCCGCCACCCTGGGGCTGCTCGCGCTACGCTGCCGCCCTGCCCTGCAGAGCATCGGCGGCCGCTCGGTCAGTCGAGCTTGAGGACCTTGGCCAGCACCACCTTGGGGCCTTTCATCTTCTTGACGATGATGCGCAGGCCGTCGGTCTCCAGCACTTCCTCTTCCTCGGGCATGCGCTTGAGGGTTTCGTAGATCAGGCCGGCCAGGGTTTCGGCCTCGATGTGGTCGAGGTCGACACCGAGCAGGCGCTCGACCTTGGCCAGCGGCGTGTCACCACGTACCAGCAGCTTGCCCGGCTGGTACGCCAGGATGCCGCGCTCGGCCTTGCGGTGCTCGTCCTGAATGTCGCCGACCAATGCCTCCAGCACGTCCTCCATGGTCAAGTAGCCGATGACCTTGCCGTCGGCTTCCTCGACCAGCGCGAAGTGCGCACCGCCCTGGCGGAACTGCTCGAGCAGCTGCGACAGCGGCATGTGCCGGCTGACCCGCTCCAGGGGATGCATCATGTCGCCGAGCTTGAGCGCCGAGGGCAGCATTTCCAGCAGCGACAGTTGCAGCAGCAGGTCCTTGATGTGCAGCACGCCGACGAACTCTTCCTTGCTCTCGTCGTAGATCGGATAGCGGCTGTACTTGTGCCGACGGAAGGTGGTGAACACCTGGTCCAGGCTGGCGTTGAGTTCCAGGTAGACCAGATCCTCGCGCGAGTTGGCCCAGTCCACCACTTCCAGCTCACCCAGTTCAACGGCCGAGGCCAGCACGCGCAGGTCCTGGTCGCTGTCGGCACTGGCGCGGCTGGAGTGCAGGATCAGCTTCAGCTCTTCACGGCTGTAGTGGTGTTCATGATGCGGGCCGGGCTCGCCCTGCCCGGCGATGCGCAGGATGGCGTTGGCGCTGGCGTTGAGGACGAAGATCGCCGGGTACATCAGCCAGTAGAAGGCGTACAGCGGCGCCGCCGTCCACAGCGACAGCAGCTCCGGCTTGCGAATCGCCCAGGACTTGGGCGCCAGCTCGCCGATGACGATGTGCAGGTAGGAGATGATGGCGAACGCGGTGAAGAAGGCGATGCCGTGGATCAGCGCCGGCGAATCGATACCCAGTGCCGCCAGCAGCGGCGTCAGCAGCTCGGCGAAGGCCGGCTCACCGACCCAGCCCAGGCCCAGCGAAGCCAGGGTGATGCCCAGCTGGCAGGCCGAGAGGTAGGCGTCCATCTGGTTGTGCACGGTGCGCAGGATGTGCCCGCGCCAGCCATGCGCCTCGGCCAGCGCGTCGACCTTGGTGGCACGCAGGCGCACGATGGCGAACTCGGCGGCAACGAAGAAGCCGTTGAGCAGGACCAGAAACAGGGCGAACAGCATGAGGCCGAAGTCGGCGAGATAGGTGGAAACGGAGAGGCTCGTGGAGGGGTCCATGAAGGTTCGGGTTGGCCAATGATCGCTAGAGGGTGGAGCCTCGCCGCGCCGAATGCAAGCATTCAGCGGGCGCGCTGCACCACCTGGGCCGGGGCGAAGTGACAGGTGAAGGTGCTGCCGCGGCCCAGCTCGCTGCCGATCTCCAGGTTGCCGCGATGGCGCAGCAGCACATGCTTGACGATCGCCAGGCCCAGCCCGGTGCCGCCCGTGTTGCTGGCACGGCTGGAGTCGACGCGGTAGAAACGCTCGGTCAGGCGCGGCAGGTGCTTGGCGTCGATGCCCATGCCCGTGTCGCTGACGGCCAGGTGTGCGCCCTTCTCGTCACCCCACCAGCGGATGCGGATCTCGCCGCCGGCCGGCGTGTACTTGACCGCGTTGAACACCAGGTTGGAAAACGCGCTGCGCAGTTCGGCCTCGCTGCCCTTGAGCTTGAGGTGCGGATCGGCCTCCAGGCTGATGCGATGCAACTGATCGGCTGACAGCGCCTGGGCATCGTTGCGGATCGACAGCAGCATCAGGTCGACCGCGACCGGCTGATTGTCCGAGGGATAGTCCGTGGCCTCCAGCTTGGCCAGCAGCAGCAGGTCGTTGAGCAGCGTCTGCATGCGCGCGCCTTGCTGCTGCATCTGCTGCAGGGCACGCAGCCAGCGCGGATTGACCGCTTCGACGTTGTCCAGCAGGGTCTCCAGATAGCCGGCGATCACCGTCAGCGGCGTGCGCAGTTCGTGGGAGACGTTGGCGACGAAGTCCTTGCGCATCTGTTCCAGCTGATGGAGACGGGTGACATCACGCACCAGCAGCAGATGCTCGCGGTTACCGTAGCGGGTGATATGGAACTGCAGGCGCCGACGGTCATTGACCGGCGAGGGAATCTCCAGGGCATCGGCATAGTTGCCGCGCTCGAAGTACTCCTTGAAGCGCGGGTCGCGCACCAGGTTGGCCAGCTGCTGGCCACTGTCCTGGGGGGTTTTCAGGCCCAGCAGGGTCTCGGCGGCACGGTTCCACCATTCCAGGTTGCCCTGGCTGTCGAGCATCACCACTGCATCCTTGAGCGCAGCGGTGGACTCCTGCACGCGGTCGATCACCGCCTGCAGGCGGCCACGCGCCTTCTGGTTGCGCCGTTGCAGGTGGTAGATGCTGTCGAACACCTCGCCCCACAGGCCGTAGCCGTCCGGCGGCGGTTCGTCGGGTTTGTGCTCGCGCAGCCATTTGTGCAGGCGCAACAGCTGGCTGAGGGTCCAGCCCAGGTGAATGGCCAGACCACACGCCAGCACCCAGGCATATTCCCCGGTTATGAAACCCAGCAGCAGGCAGGCGCCGATCAGCAGCAACAGCCGGCGCACCACGGCACCACGCCAGTCTTGATTCACGATGGAACGCATCCTTGTCTGAAGAGCGAGCTCGCAGCAGCAGCTTCACGAGCTTGCGAGCTGGAGCCATGCAATACCGATGACGCCCCCGCGCAGGCAACTGCGGAACGCTCGGCGTCGCGGGCGATTGTACGTCTGTACATGCGCATTACTCACCACGTTCGCCCTTAGGGGCCTCACCAAACTGCGTTGGCCGCTCGCGGCCTGCCGGACCTGTTCTCGACGCGGCAGGGCCGACGCGCAGCACCAGCGGCTCAGCCTTTGGTGGAGAAACGATAGCCAGTCCCGCGCACGGTTTGTACCAGGTTTTCGTAGGCATCGCCGAGCGCCTTGCGCAGGCGACGGATATGCACGTCGACGGTACGTTCCTCGACGTAGACGTTGCCACCCCAGACCTGATCGAGCAGCTGGCCACGGGTATAGGCGCGCTCCTGATGGGTCATGAAGAATTGCAGCAGGCGGTATTCGGTCGGCCCCATTTCGGCCGGTTTGCCGTCGATGGTGACGCGATGGCTGATCGGGTCGAGCAGCAGGCCACCGACCTCGATCGGCGCCTCGCTGTCGCTCGGACCGGCCCGGCGCAGCACGGCCTTGAGGCGCGCCACCAGCTCGCGCGGCGAGAAGGGCTTGGTGATGTAGTCGTCGGCGCCGACTTCCAGGCCCTGGATCTTGTTGTCCTCTTCACCCTTGGCGGTGAGCATGATGATCGGGATATCGCTGGTCAGCTCGTCGCGCTTCAGGCGGCGTGCCAGCTCGATGCCACTGGTACCCGGCAGCATCCAGTCGAGCAGGATCAGATCGGGTTTGCGGTCGACGATGACGGCATGGGCCTGCTGGGTACTCTCCGCTTCCAGGCACTCGTAACCGGCCATCTCCAGGGCCACCGCGATCATTTCGCGGATCGGTGCTTCGTCATCGACGATCAGGATGTTCTTGCCAACCATGGGGCCTTAGCCTCTGTTCGTTCATCTGTCTGCGCCGCATTAGATAACGGAATTATTGCAGCGATATGACAAGCGCGCGGCAGTGCCGGGAGCAGGGTCGCGATTTCGCCAGCTGACGCACGCTGCCAACGGGAGCGACCGTCGGGCTGAGCGCCAGCGCAGCATGCTTATCGCTCACTCAGCGCAGGGCATAGTCCAGCACGATGCCGATGAAGATCGCCAACCCCGCCCAGTGGTTGTGCAGGAAGGCGTTGAAGCACACCAGCGGCTCGCGGCGGCGGGTCACGTGGAACTCCCAGGCGAAGCAGGCAGCGGCCACCAGCAGGCCAAGATGGAAGTACAGGCCCAGTTCGAAGCGCGCACCGGCCAGCAGCAGGCAGAGCAGCGCCAGGCCCTGCAGGGTCGCGATGATCAGACGGTCGGCGTCGCCGAAGAGGATGGCGGTGGACTTCACCCCGATCTTCAGGTCGTCCTCGCGGTCGGCCATCGCGTAGTAGGTGTCGTAGGCCACCGTCCACAGCAGGTTGGCGATGTACAGCAGCCAGGCCTCGGGCGGCAGGCTGCCGGTCTCGGCAGTGAAGGCCATCGGCATGCCCCAGGAGAACGCTGCGCCGAGCACTACCTGGGGGTAGAAGGTGTAGCGCTTCATGAAGGGGTAGCAGGCGGCCAGGGCCAGGCCGCCGAAGGACAGCCAGATGGTGGTGGCATTGGTGAACAGCACCAGCACGAAACTCAGCGCCACCAGCACGGCGAACAGCACCAGCGCTTCGCGTGGCGTGACCTTGCCGCTGGCCAGTGGGCGTGCCTTGGTGCGGCTGACATGGCCGTCGAAGTTGCGGTCGGCGTAGTCGTTGATCACGCAGCCTGCGGCGCGCATCAGAATCACGCCGACGACGAAGATGAACAGGTTCTTCACGCTCGGCACGCCCTCGCCCGCCACCCACAGCGCCCACAGCGTCGGCCACAGCAGGAGGTAGATGCCGATGGGCTTTTCCAGGCGCATCAGCTGGATGAAGTCCCAGGCACGCGGGTGCAGGCGGGTGGTCGATTGCAGCAGGCGGGTGTACATCGCGGCGTCTCCGTGCAGGTTGCGCGGATTATAAAGGGGTTGGCGGCGCAGGGTGGATGACGCTGTCCTCATCCACCGTTACAGGCGCCAGGTACGCCCATGCCTTCGGGCACAGGCGCTTGCTGGCAGACGCGGCACGGGCTTGCGGCCTACGCTTCGAGACCCGCCGCCTGCCAGAACGCCGGCAGGAAGACTTCGGCCACCAGCACGCCGAGCGCTGCGCGGCTGAAGCAGGAGCGCCGCGCCCACAGGCGCTCTTCACGCACCGCCGGCGGCAACCAGGCGGCCGGATAGCGACAGGCCTGCAGCTCGCCGCGGTCGAAGGCACGGTCGCTGAACAGCAGTTCGCCCAGCGAGCGGCTGCCCAGTTCAGCCAGGTTCAGTCCGGAGCCTTCGAGCACGCTGCGCGCCGCCACGCTGCGGGCGAAGACCCAGGGCTGCCCGTGGCCACGCAGGTAGACCTCGCGCACCCAGCCCTGGCTGCCATCGGCCACGCCGAGCAGGGCGCATTCGTCGTTGCGCAGGCGCTGCCAGCCTTCCTGCAACGGGGTCACGGAGAAGCCGTCGTGCGACAGGGCGGTCAGGCGCCGTGTCAGCGAGTCACCGTTGAACAGCCAGTCGCGGACAGCGGCAGTCGGTTGCGGATGCAACTGGGCATGGGTCAACCAGCGCGGAGGATGAGCGAGGGCGGCGTGAGACACGGAGAACAATCACCACGGATCGGAAGCGCGCGAGTCTACCACGCTGCGTCCGGGCTGCCTCAGTAGGGTGGCGGCGCGTACAGCTGAGCCGCTCCTGGCTCGCCGAGCAACTGCTCGAGAATTTCGTGGTGCATGGCCAGCAGCTTGCCGTTGCGCTCGTTGAGGCGCTTGCACTGCCCGGCCAGCAGGCCAAGCTGCTCCCAGGTGTGGGAAAGGTGATTGCGCTGGGCCTGCGGATAGCGCGCCAGCAGCTTGTGCATGGCGCTGTGGCCGGTACCCAGCTGGAAGGCGGCCAGGACCTTGCTGCGACGCTCGGCCCGCGCCCTGGCCTGGTCCACCAGTGGCAGGATCTGCTCGTTGAGCAGGTCGATCTGCCGGCTGTCGCGCTTGAGCAACTGCTGATACAGCTCCTGCATCAGCCCGCGCAGGGCGAGGTAGTCGGCGCAGTCCTGATGCAGGTCCTGCTCGACGACCTGGAGCAGTTGTTGCTCACGCGCTGTGGTCACGCATCGCTACCGCTGTGATAGGTCAGCATGCTGCTGGCCAGCGCCGCCGGGTCGCTGCTCAGCTCGCCATTGGCCAGCGCCGCCTTGAGCTGGGCGACCTTGTCCAGATCGACGTCCGGCAGGCTCTGCAGCGCCGCCTGCAGCTGTTCGAGACGCGGCTCGGCGCCTGCACTGGCGCGCGCGGGGGTCTCCTGCTGCGGCCGCGCGCCCTGCACCTTGGCGGGGACGTCGCTGGGCAGGTTGAGACCGGGCTTGAGGTGCCTGCTGATTTCCATGATTCGAATCCAACTCGTGGTGTTATGGCCTAAGAGCGACCCGATACGGCCAGCACTTAAACCCCAGGCGCAAAAATAATCTCGCGGCACCGCCCGTCAGCTGACCTGTGCGCGCCACCAGGCCTGCGCCGCCAGGCCATCCTGGATCGTCTGTTCCTGGCGGGCAAGCAGCTCATGCCACTGGCCCAGCTTGCTCTCTAGAAACTGGTTGATCACCTTCTCGCTGCGCATGGCCGTCAGCAACTCGCGCTGGATACGCGCCAGGTTCTCCTCGGCCAGCGCCAGCTCGCGGCGCTGCAGCTCCACCATCTTGTACAGCGTGGCCTTGTAGCGCTGCTGGTTGTCGCGCTGCAGCGGCGTGGTCATCGGCACGCTGAAACCGCACAAGCGGCTGAGCCCGGTGATGTTGTTGCGATAGCGCTGGCACAGGTTCTGTTGATAACTGACCCGACCGAGCATCTGCTGCACCCGGTTGCCACGCAGGCTGGCCAGCCGCCCCAGCACTTCTAGCTGCTCTTTCATTTGATGATGCTCTGCAAGGTGGCGATGCTGGCGCCGAGCTCGGCGGCGACGCCGACCTCCTGGCGCAGGAAGCGTTCGAGGCTCGGCGCCAGCTGCACGGCGCGGTCGGTCCGGGCATCCATGCCCGGCGTGTAGCCGCCGAGCGGGATCAGCTCCTTGATCTTCTCGAAGGTGCTGTAGAACTCCTTGAACTGGCGGCCTGCGGCCAGGTGCGCGGCCTCGCCGACCTGGCTCATGCAGCGGCTGACCGAGGCGGAGATGTCGATGGCCGGGTAATGCCCGACATCGGCCAGGCGCCGCGATAGCACGATATGGCCGTCGAGGATCGCCCGTGCGCAGTCGACGATCGGGTCCTGGTGGTCATCGCCCTCGGCCAGCACGGTGTAGATGGCGCTGAGGCTGCCGCTGCCGCTCTCGCCGTTGCCGGCACTCTCCACCAGCTCCGGCAGCATGCCGAACACCGACGGTGGATAACCCTTGGTCGCCGGCGGCTCGCCCAGCGCCAGGGCGATCTCGCGCTGGGCCATGGCATAGCGGGTCAGCGAGTCGACCAGCAGCAGCACGTCCTGGCCCTGGTCGCGGAAGTAGGCGGCGATGCTGTGGCACAGCTCGGTGGCCTTCAGCCGCATCAAGGGTGATTCGTTGGCCGGCGCCACCACCACCACCGCCTTGCGCAGGCCCTCTTCGCCAAGCGAGTGGAGAATGAACTCCTGCACCTCGCGGCCACGCTCGCCGATCAGCCCGACCACCACCACGTCCGCCTTGGTCTGCCGGGTGATCATGCCCAGCAGCACGCTCTTGCCCACCCCGGAGCCGGCGAACAGGCCGACGCGTTGCCCCTTGCCCAGGGTCAGCAGGCCATTGATGGCGCGCACGCCGACATCCAGCGCCGCCTCCACCGGGCGGCGCTTGAGCGGGTTGACGCTGGGCAGCTCGACCGGCAACGGATCGCGACCACTGAGCTTGCCGCGCTCGTCGAGTGGCTCGCCGAGGCCATTGACCACCCGCCCCAGCCAGGACTCGTCGATGTGCAGCACCGCCTCGTCCTTGGCCGGGAAGACCCGCGAGCCAGCCGCCAGGCCCACCGGTTTCTTGAACGGCATCAGGTAGGTGATATCGCGGTTGAAGCCGACCACCTGGGCGTCCAGCAGGCTGCCGTCGGCCTGCTCCACACGGCAGCGCTGGCCGGTGCTGCGCTGGCAGCCGAGGCTTTCCAGCAACATCCCGGAGACCCGCACCAGGCGCCCGGCCACCTTGGCCAGTTGCACGCCATCGAGCGAGCGCAGCGCTTCGTCGAGTTTGTAGTCGAGCATGCTGGCGACGGCTCCCGGTCAGGCTTCGGTCAGGTGCAGGTGTTCGGCCAGGGTGTCGATGCAGGCATCCAGGCGTTGCTGGCAGCCGACGTCGGCCTCGGCCTGTGGCGTGACCACCCGGCATTCGCCGAGCGCCAGGCGCTCGTCGGCCACCAGTTTCCAGCCCGCGGCACGTTCCGGCGCCACCGACCTGATCCGCGCGTACTCCTCGGGGCTCAGCAGCACCTGAACGTCCTCCGGCTCGCCCGGCATGCCGCTCAGGGCCTCCTCGACCAGCGCCAGCAGCTGCGTCGGATGCAGGGTCAGCTCGCAGCGAATGACCTGCTGCGAGACCTTCCTGACCAGCTCCAGCAGTTCCTGGCGCCGCTTGTGCTCCAGTTCGCCGAGGTAGTGCTCGACCTGCTCGCTGATGGCCTGCAGCGGCTGCGCCGCCAGCTCGAAGGCGCGGCGCCCCTCGCTGCGCCCCTCGTCACGGCCGAGCTTCATGCCGTCCTCGCGGCCCTGCTCGAAACCGGCCTGGCGCCCGGCCTCCTCGCCCTGCTGCAGACCGTCCTGGTAGCCCTTCTCGATGCCCTGCTGGAAGCCATCGGCCATGGCCCGCTGCAGCCCGGCCGGATCGCCGCTCCAGTCCTCGCTCGGTTGGCTGCTGCGCGGCGGGAAGCGGTAGGCGCGCCACTGCCGGGCGTCGCCGTTGATCACCTTGAGCGTCATCTCATTCCACCGTCTGTTCGCGGAACAGCTGCACCTGCAGCTCACCATTGGCCGACATCTCGCGCACCACCGCCATGATGTCCTTGCGCACCTGCTCGACCCGGCTCAGCGGCACCGGGCCCTGGCGGCGGTTGATCGACTCCATCTGCTGCGCCTGGCGCTTGGGCATGGCGCCAGCGATGGCGCGCACCAGCTCCGGCTCGGCGCCCTTGAGCGCGACCACCCACTCCTCCAGCGGCACGGCTTCGAGCAGCGCCTGCAATACGTCCTGGTTCTGCCGTGAAAGGATGAAGAAGTCGTACATTTCATCCTCGATGCGCTCGACCAGCTGATCGTCATGCGCGCGCAACAGCTCGAACATCTGCCCGCGGTCACCCTTGAAGCGGTTCATGATGTCCGCTGCCTGCTTGATGCCGCGCACCTGCGAACCCTGGGTGCTGAGCACGGCCAGGCTGCGCTCGATCAGAAGCTCCAGCTCGGCGATCACGTCGCTGTTGACCTCGCTGAGGTTGGCGATGCGGTACAGCAGCTCGTCCTGCCGCTCGCGCGGCATGCACTCGAGCACGTCGCTGGCCATGCCGGGTGGCAGGAAGGCGAGGAACACCGCCTGCATCTGCGCGTGTTCCTTGGCGATCAGCGCGGCGAACTGCTTCGGGTCGAGCCACTCCATCTTGGCCATCTTGGCGCGGATCTCCTCGCCATAGATGCTGTCCAGCAGCGAACGGGTGATCTCGCTGCCCAGCGCCTTGCTGAGCATGCCGTCGAGGTAGCCACGCGAGGCGCCCTTGATGCTGCTCTGCTCCTTGTAGTCCTCGAAGAAACGGCCGATGACGTCGGAGACCATCGGCTGCTTGACGTTGGACAGGCGCGCCATGGCCTGGCTGATGGCGACGATCTCCTCGCGGGAGAAGTGCCTGAGCACCCCGGCGGAAATCTCGTCGCCCATGCTCAGCATGAGAATGGCGGCCTGCTCGGAGGAGCTCAACGAACGCTTCTGCACGCGCAGGCGCATTTCCTTGGCGGTGGAACCGCCGCGGCCGTCAGGCTGGGTTGAGGTCTCGTTCATTGCGCCCTATCCACTGTTTGATGACTTCCGAGACGCGCTCGGGATCGTTCTTGGCCAGCATCTGCAGGTGTTCGATCTGTAGCTCCAGGCCCGAACCGGGCGCCGGCAGACGGATTTCCGACAACGGGCTGAGTTCACCGAGCACGGTGGCCCCAGGCGCGTCGTCACCGACACGCGCCAGCAGGCGCTCAGCGGCGCGTTCGGCATGCAGGGCGAGCTGCTCGTCGCCCTCGCTCGCCGCAGGCAGCCCAGGCTGGCTGCGCTGGCTCAGGCTGCGCACGGCCGGACGCACCACCAGCAGCAGGAGCAACAGGCTGATCAGGGCGAACACGCCGAGCCTGGCCAGGTCATGCACCTTGGCGTCCTGCCACCAGGGCAGAGCCTCGCCCGCCGCAGTCGCCAGGCCGGCGTCGGTGAAGGGGAACACGCTCAGGGTCAGCAGGTCGCCACGCGCCTGATTGAAGCCCACCGCACTCTTGACCATCGCCGCGAGTTCCTCGCGCGCCTCGGGCGTCCAGCCACCTTCCGGGGCCACGGCGGCATTGAGCACCACGGCGATGCTCTGCTGGCGCAGGCTGAACGGCGCATGCTTGACGTGCGTGACGCTCTGGTCGTAATCCAGCTGGCGGTTGGACTCCTTGCGCAGCGAGGTGGCCGCCTTGTTCGCGCTGTCCTGCTCATTTGCGGCCTGCCCCGGGGCCGGCTCGGGCGCCGGTTGCGGCGGGCGGTTGGCCAGCGACCCCGGCACCCCCAGCGCCAGCTGGTCGAGCACGCTCTCGTCGCGCAGCACTTCGTTGCGCAGGCGCGGCGTCTCGCCGTAGGACTGGAAGGTCTCTTCCTTCTGGCTGAAGTCGATGTCGGCGGCCACGCTGATGCGGTAGTTGCCGCCACCCAGCACCGGCGCCAGCACCGCCTCGGCATTGGCCACCGCCTTGCTCTGGTAGTCGTCGACCACCTGCCAGTTCTGCACCGGGCCGCCGTGGCTATCGATCCCGCGGGACAGCAGCGCACCGTACTGGTCGACCACCTGCACGTTGCCCGCCTCCAGCTGCGGCACGCTGCCGGCGACCAGATTGACGATGGCGCTGATCTGCTCCGGCGTCAGCTTGTAGCCCGGTGCCAGCTGCAGCATCACCGAGGCCTTGCCCGGCTCGCGCTTGCCGACCACGAAGGAGCTGCTTTCCTGCAGCGCCAGGTGCACGCGCGCGCCCTCGACGCCCTTCAGCGCCATCACCGTGCGCGCCAGCTCGCCCTCCAAGCTGCGCTTGAGGCGCACGTCCTGGACGAACTGACTGGTGCCCAGCGGTTCGTCCTTGTCGAACAGCTCGTAGCCGGCCGGCACCTTGACCTGTACGCCCTTGGCCGCCAGCAGCATGCGCGCCTGGCTCAGCTGGTCCTCGCGCACCAGCACCTGGCCGCTCTGCGGGTGCAGGCGGTAGCTGATCGCATCGCCATCGAGCACCTGCATCACCTCGGCCGCCGGGTAGGCCTCGCCGCTGCCGTACAGCGGCCGGAACGAACCCTGGTCGCGCCAGAGATAGAACACCACGCCGACCGCCAGCAGCGCGGCCAGCAACGCCAGCCCAGCCAGGGTCATGCGCGGGTCGAGTTTCAGCCCACCTTCGGGCAGTTTGCTTCTCAGGGTCTGCAGCACGCGTCAGGTCTCCGCTCCGCTTACAGCGGCATCTTCATGATGTCGTCGAAGGCGCTGGCCAGCTTGTTGCGCACCTGCATCAGCGCACTGAACGAGACGCTGGCCTTCTGGCTCTCGATCATCGCCCCCACCAGGTCATCGCTCTGCCCGCTGTCCACGGCCGCCATCAGTTCGCCGGAGCGATGCTGCTGAGCGTCCACGGCGCGCACCGCATCGTCGAAGGCGGCGGCGAAACCCGCCTCGCCGGGCTGCACGGCAAAGGCTTGCGCCGGCTGGACCGGGGTCGCCTCGCTGAGGCTTCTGAGCTGCTCCATACGGCCCAGCAGATCCTGCTGCACCTGACTGATCGAGTTCATCCTTTGCTTCTCCTAAACGGGAATCTGCACGCCCTGCTCACGCATGGCATTGAGGCGATAGCGCAGTGCGCGTGGGGTCATGCCAAGGCTTTCGGCGGCCTTGGTCTTGTGCCCGCCGAAACGGCGGATGGTGTCGATCACATGCTGGTACTCGGCCCACTTGCCGCTTGCGCGCAGCGCCGCCTTGCCGCCTTCGAGCGCTTGTGGCTGCAGGCGTGGCGCCAGCTCCGGGGCGCTGCTGGGCGACAGGCTCAGGCCCAGGTCCTGCGCCTGGATGTACAGCCCGTTGCGCAGGATCAGCGCGCGCTGCAGGCAGTTCTCCAGCTCGCGCACGTTGCCCGGCCAGTCGTGGGCCAGCAGGGCGCGGCAGGCGTCCTCGGTCAGCAGTTCGTGGCGCGCATCCTGCGGCGCGTACTGGCGGATGAAACGCCGCGCCAGCGCCAGCACATCCTCCTTGCGCTCACGCAGCGGGCTGATGTGCAGTGGCAGCACATCGAGGCGGAACATCAGGTCGGCACGGAAACGCCCTTGCGCCACTTCCTGCTGCAGGTCGCGGTTGGTGGCGGCGATGATGCGCACGTCCAGGGCGATCTCGCGACGTCCACCGAGGCGTTCGACGCGCTGCTCCTGCAGCACGCGCAGCAGCTTGGCCTGCAGGCCCAGCGGCAACTCGCCGATCTCGTCGAGCAGCAGCGTGCCGCCGTTGGCCAGTTCGAACTTGCCGGGCTGGGCGTTCACCGCGCCGGTGAAGGCGCCTTTCTCGTGGCCGAAGAGGATGGACTCGAGCATCTGCTCGGGAATCGCCGCACAGTTGACCGCGATGAAGGGCGCGTCGTCCTGGGCTGAGAAGCGATGAATGTAGCGCGCCATCAGCTCCTTGCCGGTGCCGGTCTCCCCGCTGATGAGAATCGGCGCACGGGTCATCGCCACGCGTTGCGCCATGGCCAGCAGACGACGCCCGGCCTGCGAGCAGGACACGAAACCTTCCTCGCCGGCGCTGGCCGATTCCTGGCGGCGCAACAGTGCGCTGAGCTGAGCCTCGCTGAACGGCGCCAGGAGGTAGTCGACGCAGCCCAGTTCGAGCAGCGTCGCGGCCTTCTCCTGATCGGCATACTCCACCACCGGCACCACGCCGACGCGACCGACCTGGCGCAGGATCGCGCCCACCTGTGCATAAAGGGTGCTGCCGGCCAGACTGCTGACGAACACCAGCACCAGGCTGGCGCCTTGCAGCGCATGCGGGTCGAGTTCAAGGCAGTTGGCGAAACGCCGGACACGGAAGCCCTGGCGCAGCAGGCCGCCCGTCAACAGACGCTCGCTGGCCGCGTCGGCCTGGCCGACCACGACTATATGTTGCTGCCCCAGCTGTTCATCGAACAGCTCGTCGCAGGCGTAACTTACCGTTTGAGTTGAGTGCTGCAAGGTAAATCACCCGTTGTCTGTGTGCGTTCGGCGGCTGCCTTCGACCCCGTGTGCAAAACTGCCAACTCGATGACAGTTTTTTTTCACGCGGTCCCTTAATCTTTCGAAACTTCCCGTCGCTCTTGTTGGTCAACTCGGCGGAACTTGCCGATGCACCTTCCCTAGGTGCGACGGTTCACGGCGCGAACGTTAACAAGCGCACAAAAAATCGCCGAATTACTTGCTGTTATTTCCTATCAATGCTGGCCAGCCGCTATCAAAAACAGCATTTGATATCTATTGATTTAATTTCCCGCCCTCCCTCCCCCTAGACTCGCCCTCGTCATCACTGGCTTGCAGCGCTGTGCCTGGATGAATTCGACGCCACGACCACGGCTTCCCGCCATGGCCTGCCGGTAAATCAAAACGTCCTCTGCACTGCCTGTTCGACTGCCGAACAGCGCTCGCGCAGTTACAACCAGGAATACAGCTCACAACATGACCGGGATTAAAAAAGTCCTTCATGGCGTGCCCGCCGACAGTCTGCCCCGGTTGAAACCGCAGAAACTTGGCCGGCATTACCACAAGATTCCTCACTATATTCGCGAGCTCTCCGCCAAATACCCGCGCATCATCAGCGACTACTTTCTGCGCGCCTATCGAATCAATCTCGAACTGCTGCGGGTCGACGTGCATGAGCACGTGAGCAGGGAAGCCGAGTGCCGTTATCGCTCGGCCCTGGGCAAGGTCGGTTTCGCGATGGATCGGGCACTGCTGACCGAAGCGCTGGAGTGCTACTACGGCGGCACCTGCCTGCCCAATCACGAGGCGCCGCCGGTCAGCACCTCGGAACAGCGCATGCGCACACGCCTGGGGCTGGATGTCGCCCAGCTGTTCGCCCGCTCGATTCTCGCCGGCCAGACCTTCGGCAAGCTCGAGCCCTACGAGAACGCCTACGAAGAAGCGGCCTGGGAATACGTGGCGGAGCTGCAGTTCAGCAGCCATATCACCGGCAGCCAGTCGTCGATCTTCATCTACCTGGATACGCAACTGGTCGACGAGATGACCAGCCGCCTGACCCCGCCGGCGCCCCCCGCGCAGAGCGGCAGCTCGCTCAACCAGATCCGCCAGTTGCCGGTGCGCCTGGATTGCGTGGTCGCCAGCCTGCAGATGCCGCTGGCGCAGGCGCTCGCCCTGCGCCCCGGCGACGTCCTGCCGATGCGACTGCTCGAGCACTGCGACGTAAAGATCAACCAGCAGAAGCTGTTTCGCGGCGCCATCTTCGAAGACGAAGGCGCCTTGTTCCTGACTTCTCTCGAGAGTGTGAAGACCCCATGAGCAGCCCCATTTCCGACAACGATTTCGACAGCCTGATCAACGATGCCGGCCTCGGCACCGACGAGCTGGTCAGCGAATCGACGCCCGCAGAAGCGCCGGCCAGCCTGCCACAGCAGGACCTGAGCTTCTTCGGCAAGATCCCGGTCAACGTCACCCTGGAGGTGGCCTCCACCGAGATCACCCTCAAGGAGCTGATGGACGTCGACGCCGGCAGCGTGATCGCCCTCGACAAGCTGGCCGGCGAGCCGCTGGATGTGAAGGTCAACGGCGCCCTGTTCGCCAAGGCCGAAGTGGTGGTGATGAACGGCAACTACGGCCTGCGCATCGTCGAGCTGTCCGGTAGCGGCCTCAGCGGGCTGGGCGTGTGATGCGGCGCCGCCTGCTGCAATCCGGTCTGCTGCTGACAGCCCTGTGCTGCCCGTTGCTGGCCCAGGCCGCCGGTGGCGACATCACCCTGTTCAACTTCAACGACAGCGAAGATGGCCAGACCCTGAGCGTCAAGCTGCAAATCCTGCTGATGATGACGCTGCTGGGCTTCCTTCCGGCCATGTTGATGATGATGACCTGCTTCACCCGCTTCATCATCGTCCTGGCCATCCTGCGCCAGGCCATCGGCCTGCAGCAGAGCCCGCCCAACCCGGTGCTGGTCGGCATCGCCCTGTGCCTGACGCTGCTGGTGATGCGCCCGGTCTGGCAGGAGATGTACAGCGAAGCCTACGTGCCATTCGAAGCCGACCAGATCAGCCTCGAACAGGGCCTCGGTGAAGGCAAGCGCATCATCAGTCGGTTCATGCTGGCGCAGACCAGCAAGAACTCGCTGGAAACCCTGGTCGCCCTGGCCGGCGAGGAGATGCCCGAAGACCTGGCCCAGCTGGACTTTTCCCTGCTGCTGCCGGCGTTCGTCCTCAGCGAGCTGAAGACCGCCTTCCAGCTCGGCTTCATGATCTTCGTGCCGTTCCTGGTGATCGACCTGGTGGTGGCCAGCGTGCTCATGGCGATGGGCATGATGATGCTCTCGCCGATGATGATTTCGCTGCCGTTCAAACTCATGGTGTTCGTGCTGGTGGATGGCTGGACCCTGCTGGTCGGCACCCTCACCACCAGCATTCAGCCCTACTAGCGAGGCCCGCGCGATGCTCACGCCCGAACACGCCGCCGAACTGGTGGCCCACGCCGTCTACATCACCGGCCTGATCGTCTGCGTGCTGGTGGTGCCGAGCCTGCTCGGCGGCCTGCTGGTGAGCATCTTCCAGGCGGCCACGCAGATCAACGAACAGATGCTCAGCTTTCTCCCGCGCCTGCTGATCACCCTCGCCATGCTGGTGTTCGCCGGCCACTGGATCCTGCGCACGCTGGGCGACCTGTTCATCGAAACCTTCAAGCAGGCCGGCCATCTGGTCGGCTGACGCCATGCCCATGCACGAGCCCTTGCTGCATGCCAGCACCTACCTGAGCAGCCTGCAGGCCTACTGGTGGCCCTTCTGCCGCATCGCCGCGCTGCTCAGCATGGCGCCGCTGTTCAACCACAAGACGGTATCGGTGCGCGTACGCATCCTCCTCGCCCTGGCCCTGACCGTGGCGCTCGGTGCCGCCCTGCCGGACATGCCGCAGATTGACCCGCTGTCGTTGCGCGGCGTGCTGACCGCCCTGGAACAGGCCGCCTTCGGCATCCTGCTGGGCCTGACCCTGCAGCTGGTGTTCACCATCTTCATGCTGGTCGGCGAGGTGGTATCGACCCAGATGGGCATGAGCATGGCGCGCTACAACGACCCGGTGAACGGCGTGTCGTCGTCCTCGATCGTCTATCAGCTGTACTTCATCCTGCTGGTGCTGCTGTTCTTCGCCATCGACGGTCACCTGGTCACCGTCAGCGTGCTGTACCAGAGCTTCCTGTTCTGGCCGGTGGGCAGCGGCCTGCATTACCTGGGTGCCGAGCACTTCATCCAGGCCTTCGCCTGGGTACTGGCGGCTGCCGTGCTGGTGACGCTGCCGATCGTGTTCTGCCTGACCCTGGTGCAGTTCTGCTTCGGCCTGCTCAACCGCATTTCCCCGGCGATGAACCTGTTCTCCCTGGGCTTCCCCATCAGCATCCTGATGGGCCTGCTGTGCATCTATCTGACCCTGCCGAACCTGCCGGACAGCTACCTGCACCTGACCCGCGAGCTGCTCAACGGCATCGGCGTGATCCTGCGCGAGGGCGGCGATGTCTGAGCAGAACAGCGGCCAGGAGAAAACCGAAGAAGCCTCCGCGCACAAACTCAAGAAGAGCAAGGAAGACGGCCAGGTCGCGCGCTCCAAGGACCTGTCGACCACCATCTCGCTGATCGCCACCCTGTTCATTCTCAAGTTCAGTGCGGGGCTGTTCATGGAGGGGCTCAGCGACAGCTTCCGCCTTTCCTACATTCAGTTCGGCCACAGCGAGATCGGCCTGGACGACCTCGACACCCTGCTCGGCTACAACCTGCTGGTGTTCATCAAGCTGCTGTCGCCGCTGCTGCTCACCTCGCTGCTGGTGGTGGCGTTGTCATTGGTGCCGGGAGGCTGGGTGTTCTCGGCGAAGAACTTCGCGCCCAAGCTGAGCAAGCTCAATCCCATCACCGGCCTGGGACGGATCATCTCCGCGCAGAACTGGAGCGAGCTGCTCAAGTCGATCCTCAAGGTGCTGGTGCTGCTCGGCGTCGGCTACGTGCTGGTGCGTGCCGCCTTGCCACAGCTGATCGCCCTGCAGCGCAGCAGTGTGCTGGAAGCGATTTCGGCGGCGCTGGACCTGACGTTCAACCTGACCCTCTGCCTGATGCTGATCTTCGTGGTGTTCTCCTTCATCGACATCCCGCTGCAGCGCTACTTCTTCCTCAAGAAAATGCGCATGACCAAACAGGAGCGCAAGGAAGAGCACAAGAACCAGGAGGGTCGCCCGGAGGTCAAAGCGCGCATCAAGCAGTTGCAGCGGCAGATGCTGCAACGGCAGATCAGCAAGGTGATCAAGAGCGCCGACGTGGTCATCACCAACCCGACGCACTACGCGGTCGCCCTCAAGTACGACACGAAAAAGGCCCAGGCCCCCTTCGTGCTGGCCAAGGGGGTCGATGAAACCGCGCTGTACATGCGCCAGATGGCTGCCAAGCACGAACTCGAGGTCGTCGAAGTGCCGCCGCTGGCGCGCGCCATCTACTTCACCACCCAGGTCAACCAGCAGATTCCCGCACCGCTCTACACCGCGGTCGCCCATGTACTGACCTACATCCTGCAGCTCAAGGCCTGGCGCCAGGGCCGCAGGAGCAAGCCGCAACTGGCGAGCAACCTTCCGATTCCCGACAGCTTGGCCAACAGGGGCTGATCCATGAACCTACTGCAGCAACTCGCGCCCACCTTCCGCAGCGGCCGCATCGGCATCCCGGTGCTGATCCTGTCGATCCTGGCCATGGTCATCCTGCCACTGCCGCCCGTGCTGCTCGATGCCCTGTTCACCTTCAACATCGCCATGGCGATCCTGGTGCTGCTGGTCAGCGTGTCGTCGAAAAGCCCGCTGGATTTCTCCCTGTTCCCCACGGTGATTCTCATCACCACCCTGCTGCGCCTGTGCCTGAACGTCGCCTCCACCCGCGTGGTGCTGCTCGAAGGTCATATCGGCACCGGCGCGGCAGGCAAGGTCATCGAATCCTTCGGCGAGGTGGTGATCGGCGGCAATTTCATCGTCGGCCTGGTGGTGTTCGTGATCCTCATGATCATCAACTTCATCGTCATCACCAAGGGCGGCGAGCGCATCTCCGAAGTCACCGCGCGCTTCACCCTGGACGCGCTGCCCGGTAAGCAGATGGCCATCGACGCCGATCTCAACGCCGGCCTGATCGAGCAGAACGAGGCCAAGCGTCGCCGTTCGGAAGTGGCCAAGGAAGCCGACTTCTACGGGGCCATGGACGGCGCCTCGAAGTTCGTCCGGGGCGACGCCATCGCCGGCATCCTGATTCTCCTGATCAACCTGTTCGGCGGCTTCGCCATCGGCCTGTTCGTCTACGACCTGAGCGCCGGCCAGGCATTCCAGCAGTACGCCCTGCTGACCATCGGCGACGGCCTGGTCGCGCAGATTCCGGCGCTGCTGCTGTCCACCGCTGCGGCGATCATCGTCACGCGGATCAACGAATCCTCGGAAATCACCGACCAGGTGCATCGTCAGTTGCTGGCGCAGCCGGCGCTGCTCTACACCGTGGCCGGCATCCTCTTCACCCTGGCCCTGGTGCCGGGCATGCCGCACCTGGCGTTCATCAGCTTCGCCGCCCTGGTGGCCTTCGTCGGCTGGATGGTGGCGCGCAACGGCCCACCCCGAGAGGCTGCCAGCCTGGAGCAGGTGGAGGCCCTGGGCAAAGCGATGGAGCAGGAGCGCGCGCAGCACCTGGCCTGGGAAGACATCCCCCTGGTCGAGCGTCTGTCGGTATCGCTGGGTTACAAGCTGGTAGGGCTGGTCAACGAGGCCGCCGGGGCACCGCTGACCCAGCGCGTTCGCGGTGTACGCCAGACGCTCTCGGAAAGCCTGGGTTTCCTCCTGCCGGAAGTGCATATCCGCGACAGCCTGCGCCTGAAGGCCTCGCAGTACAGCATCCAGATCAACGGCGAGAAGATCGACGGCGCCGAACTGCATGCCGACCGCATGATGGCCATCCCTTCACCGGAGCTGTACGGCGAGATCGACGGCATACTCGGCGTCGACCCGGCCTACCGCATGCAGGTGGTGTGGATTCAGCCGGAAGACAAGGCCCGCGCGCTCAACCTCGGCTACCAGGTGATCGACTGTGCCAGCGTGATCGCCACCCACCTGAACAAGGTGATCCGCGAACACCTGCCGGATGTGTTCAAGCACGATGACGTCGACCATCTGATGCAGCGCCTGCAGGTGCAGGCACCGAAGCTGGCCGACAGCCTGAAGACCCAGCTGAGCTACACCCAGCAGCATCGCGTCTACCGTCAGCTGCTGCAGGAGCAGGTGCCGCTCAAGGATATCGTCACCATCGCCACCACCCTGCTGGAGGCCAGCGAGTCGACCAAGGACCCGGTGCTGCTCGCCTCCGATGTGCGCTATGCCCTGCGCCGCAGCATCGTCGGCATGATCGCCGGGGAGCGTCAGGAACTGTCGGTATTCATCCTGGAAAATGCGCTGGAGAACACCTTGCTCAACGCCCTGGCCATCGCCCAGCAGGCCGGCCCGGTGAGCCTGGACAACATCCCGGTCGAACCCAGCCTGCTCAACCAGCTGCAGAACACCATGCCGGTGGTGAAGGAGAAACTGCGCAAGGACGGCCATCCGCCGATCCTCACCGTCATGCCACAGCTGCGCCCCCTGCTGGCACGCTATGCCCGCGTCTTCAGCCCCGGCCTGCATGTGCTGTCGCAGAACGAGATCCCGGACAGGGTAGGCGTCAACATCCTCGGCACCCTGGGCTAGTCGAAAAGCCTCACCAACAGGGTGGATGCCGTACTCGGCATCCGCCCCATCAGCCCTGCCACCCGAGGCTCACGCCTTCTCCTTGCGCAGCTTGCGCATTCCCTCGATCAAACGCACGTATTCGGCCGACTCGCCCTGCAGGGCCATGCCCGCTTCGAAGAAGCCGGTGCGGGTGTTCTCCTGCGACCACTGGCAGACCATGTCCACGTCCACCTGACGCAGGTTCCCCTCCCGATCGCGCATGCGCACTCTCAGCTTGAGCGTGCTGCCCGGCTCTACGAGCGTATCGCTCAGCAGCTTCATCCCACACTCGGAAACGTCGCCGGCATAACCGATCAGCGTGTCGCGCTCTCGATCACTGATCTTGATGCGAAAGGTGGAACGGAAGGTGATTCGACTCGATTGACGCATAGGAGATTGCCTTAGTGCTCGCCACGTCTGGCTGGATCGCGAGGATCAGGTGCTATCGATCGACGTCATGCGAAGAGGACGTACGCGTTGATAACCTGTGATTCGTCAACGCAAGGCGACCGCCAGGAGGGATTACTTAAGCCTGCTTGCAGAGCGACCACCCAGGTACGGCGATCACGGGTCCTGCAGGTTACCCCGCCAGGCGGCGCTGCCCACGCCCGACTTTCTGCCGCGCAAAGAAGAAACCCCAGACCTCGT